>JAPOYZ010000131.1 GCA_026706325.1 Candidatus Aminicenantota bacterium | reverse complement strand
CTGAGCACCCGAGCCCTTTGCACCGCCTGACTCACCCGGGTCGACATGGCCAGCATCAACTCCCGTCCTTGCGACTGGGCCAATGGCGGCAGCGGCTCGAAGTCCTCCAGCCGCGCGCAACCCGGCTTCTCGGTGATGACGTGGCTGCCGGCCTCCAGCGCCATTCGGATGGCGGGAGGGGAGTGATGGCCCTCCAGCGTCACGACCACCAGCTTGGGCCGGGCCGCCCGAAGCATCTCCTGATGGCTCCGGTAGAGCCCTGCCAGACGATCGCCCAGGATCATCTTGGCCTGGTCGAACATCTTCCCGGTGGGGTCCGAGACCGCCACACGTTTAACGCCGCGGGCATTCGCAAATCCTTGCAGGTAGCTGCGGAGATGGCCGCCGGTCGCCTCGGTCAGCACACCCGCCGAGATGGGCTCTTCCGGTGCGGCCCAAACCCGGTTGGCGTTGCCGGGAGCGGCGGCCAGCGCCGCCAGTCCGCCGAGAGCCTTTCGTCTGGAGATTTGTTGGCGTTTCATGCTATTGCTCGGTTAGCCCAGATTCTGGGTTCGGCCCGTTTCCGCGGACCGGTAGCCCGCGAAGATCACCCGCATCAGGTGCAGGCATTCCTCGGCGGTCATGGGCGGTGGGGCCTGGCCGCGCGCGAAGTCCACCGCGGCATGGACCAGGCTTCTGTACCGGTGGCTGGAGGTGTCCTGATAGGGGAAGAGTTGGACTCCCCGGGGAGCGTCCGGGTGGGTCGAGTACCACTTCAAGGGCTCGCCCGAGGTCAGCTCCAAGTGCAGCCAGCCCTTGGACCCCCAGAGACGGATCTGGTTCTGCTTGGAGCGGTCCAGGTAGTAGCCGGCGTTGAGCGTGCCCACCCATCCGCCGCGCATGCGGAACGTGACGACGGCGGCGTCCTCCACGTCGATGGGCTGTCCTCCCACGTTCTCGCAGAGGGCCGAGATCCGGTCGATCCTGTCTCCGGTCAGGTACTGCAAGACGTCCAGGTAGTGGATGCCGTGGTAGATGAGCTTCCCGCCTCCCGCCTTGGCCTTGGAAGCCACCCACAAGCCGTGGAATTCGGGACGGGTCAGCCGGGTCTGGTCCGCGATCCAGTCCATGGTGGCCGAGTAGGGCTTTCCCAGGTAGCCCTTGCGGATGAGCTCCCGGGCTCTCTGGATCGCCTGACTCATCCGCGTGTGCATGGCCAGCATCAGTTCCCTGTTTTGCGACTGGGCCAACGGCGCCAGCGGCTCGAAGTCTTCCAACCGGGCGCAGCCCGGCTTCTCGGTGATGACGTGGCTGCCGGCCTCAAGCGCCATTCGGATGACGGGAGGGGAGTGATGACCTTCCAAAATCACCACCACCAGTTTGGGTCTAAACTCTTGAAGCATCTCCCGATGGTTTCGGTAGACCCCTCCCAGACGATCGCCCAGGATGGACCTGGACTGGTCGAACCTCTTCCCGGTGGGATCGGAGACCGCGACCCGAGCCACGCCCCGGGCGCTCGCCAACCCTTGCAGTAATTGGCGGATATGGCCGCCGCCGGTCGCCTCGGTCAGCACGGCTGCCGGGATGGGCTCTTCCGACCCGGCCCAAATCCGGTTGGAATTTGCGGAAACAGCGGCCAGCGTCGCCAGTCCGCCCAGGGCTCGTCGCCGGGAAATCTGTTGGCGATTCATGGCGCCAGGATATCTCAGGAGTTCCGACCGGGCGAGTGCGTTCGCGGCGACGGTTCCCCCGCTCACCCGCACTTGGACTTGACCGCGGGACGAGATCATCGGATGTTCGATGCGGGCCCGGCGCGGGTCCGGGTAACCCTACCGTGGAAGGGAAGGAGAATGACAAAAACCAACGCTCCGGGGACCGCCCGCATCGACGAGCGACCGGCCCACTTCCGGATCGGCTGGCTGCTGGCCGGCTTGGTCTGTTTGCCTTGTTTCTCAGGAGTGGAGGCCTCCAACTCCGCGGTCTTGGAGATCGGGGACCGGAAACAGCTTTTTCTGGACCGCCATGTGGTGGAGAGCCTGACCCACGCCAAACGGGTGCTCAATCCGGCGGTCAAGCACCCGGCCAACCCCTTGGTCAAGCCGGACCGGCCCTGGGAAGGCCACTATCTCGGGCTGGGCAGGATTCTCTATGACGAGGACCGAAAGGTTTTCAGGATGTGGTACGGGAGCACGGACCGCTTCGCTGCCAAGAAAGGGGGAGATCGGCTCCGCCCCTACCGTTGGGACTGGTCGGTGGAGGATGGCCGGGCCGTCCGGCGAAAGGTGGAGGAAATCTACGGCTACAGCGAATACGCCGGGCGCAACGATTGGATCCGGCTCTACGCCGAATCCACGGACGGAATCCACTGGAAGAAGCCGAATCTGGGGCTGGTGGAATTCCAGGGTTCCCGCGACAACAACATTTTGCCCGTCGGCGAGTACGTTCCCAGCCATTACGATCCCTACGAGCCGGACCCGGACAAGCGCTACAAGAAGGTGGTCCGGCGCGAGTCCGGCATCGATCCGAAGAACGATCCGGGGCTCTACGCGTGGGACGGCGTCCAAGTCGACTTCTTCCATTCCCCCGATGGAATCAACTGGACGCCGTACCCCGACAACCCCCGAACCGTGGGGGAGGGAGACCCCTGGTGGGTGCGGCGCTGGGGCGATTTCGTCGGCAACTGGGACCCCATCGGGAAGCACTACGTCCAGTACCAGGAAAACTGTCTGCATCGGTACTGTCCCCTGGGGATCCGGGTCATCGGCCGCGCCCAGAGCCCGGACATGATCCATTGGACCGAGATGGAGACGATCATGGTCCCGGACCGGGACGATGATCCCGACACCGAGTTCTACGGCATGCCGGTCTTCTACTACGAGGGGTTCCGGATCGGGCTGGTGTGGATCTTCCGGACCACCAACACCCTGCACTATCCCCAACTCGCCGTGAGCCGGGACGGAGTCCGGTACGAGCGCGAGTTCCGGGAGCCCCTGGTGAGGGTGGGGGACTATGGCGACTTCGATGAGAGCACCGTCTACGTTCGAGTCCCCATGGTCCACGACCGGCAGATCCGGATCTACTACTACGGCGGCAACTGGAGAGGCCCGGAGGCCCTTCATGCAAAAGGAGACCGGGCCATCTTCGCCATCGGCTTGGCGACGCTCCCCGAAGACGGATTCGTCTCGGTGGACTCGGGCAAGATCCACGCCGGCGAGCTGGTGACCCGGCCTCTGCGCTTCCAAGGCCGGGAGTTGGTGGTGAACATGGACGCCGCCAAGCACAACCATGGTTCCGGGCGGCCCCAGGTTCGGGTCGAGCTTCTGGGAGTTTCCCACGAACCCATTGAGGGGTTTCTGCTCCGCGAGTCAGATCCGGTCACCACCAGCGGCCGGCACGTCATGAGCTGGCAGGGGAGAAACGACGTGAGCCGTCTTGCCGGCCGGACGGTCCGGCTCCGGTTTTCCATGAAGAACGCCAAGCTATACTCCTTCCAATTCCGGTAGCCGGAAGAGGTTCGCATGGGAACCCGGCTCAAAAGCGGGTAAGCTGGAAATGATGACGTCGTTCAAGCGCGATGAGGCTCTGCGCCTGCTGGAGGAAGGGAATCAACGGCATCAGCACGGGGACATCGAAGGCGCCAAGAAGAAGTACAAGGAATCCATCGATGTGCATCCCACCGCCGACGCCCACACCTTCCTGGGTTGGATGTACGGGATTCAGGGGCGTCTCCGGCTGGCCATCCGGCATTGCAGGATCGCCATCGACCTGGACCCCGATTTCGGCAATCCCTACAACGACATCGGGGTGTACCTGATGCAGCAGAACCGTCTCGACGAGGCGGAGCCGTGGTTGCGCCGGGCCATGCAGGCCGAGCGCTACGAGCCGCGCCAGTTCCCGCATCTCAACATGGGGCGGATCCACCTGGCCCGGAAGGAATACGGAAAGGCGCTCGACGAGTTCCGCCGGGCGCTTCGACTCGCGCCGGAAGATCGGACCGCCGCGGCCGCTTTCCGGGATCTGGTGGGGAAGTTGAATTGAGAGCCGGGGCCACAAAGACGAGAGGAGAGACCGAATGATCGCAGGCGGATCCGTCTGGTACAAGCAGCTTCACTGGCAAATCGCCATCGCCATGGTCCTGGGAATCCTGGCCGGCTTGGCCGGAGGCGAGTATCTGGCCGACAAGCTGGGTTGGATCGGGCAACTCTTCATCAAGCTGCTCAAGATGGTGATCGTTCCCCTGGTGTTCACATCCATCATTTCAGGCGTGGCCTCGGTGGGCGGCGCCGGATTGGGCCGCATGTTCGGAAAGACGCTCGGCTACTACGTCTTCACCAGCCTTTTTGCCGTCCTCACCGGATTGGTGCTGGTCAATCTCATCCAGCCGGGCGTCGGAGCCGACCTTGTGGACGCGGAGACCAAGGAGATGCCCGATGTCACGGTGATTAGTTCACCGGTGGACCTGATCCTCGATATCGTTCCACAGAACATCGCCGCCGCCGCCGCGGAAACCAAGATGCTCTCCATCATCCTGTTCGCGATTCTGCTGGGAGTCAGCATCGCCGGCCTGCGCCGGCGCCACCGGGAACCCCTGGTGGGTTTCATCGGAGCGGCCTTTCAAGCGATGATGCGCCTCACCTCCGGCATCATCCGCTGGGTGGCTCCCATCGGCGTCTTCTCCCTGATCCTCACGCTGGTGGGAACCACCGGCCTGGGCTCCTTCAAGGCATTGGGACTCTACGCGCTGGTCCTGCTCATCGGGCTCACCTTCCACCTGTTTTTCACGCTCCCGCTGATCTTGCGGTTGGTGGGCGGTATCAATCCCATCATCCATTTCAAGAACATGGTCGAACCCATGGTCATGGCCTTTTCCACCAGCTCGTCGGGCGCGACGCTGCC
>JAPOYZ010000379.1 GCA_026706325.1 Candidatus Aminicenantota bacterium | reverse complement strand
CCGATGCCGTGGGTGAGCAACAACGTCCCCGTGAGGACGATGAGCGCGAAGAGGGGGTGCAGCCGCCCCAGGCCCGCCAACACCGTCTCGCCTCGCCGGTTGCAAAGCTGGTATTTGGCGATGAGGGAGACGAAGAGGTAGCGGAGAATCAGGCAGAGCGCAAAGCCCCACATGAGGGAATAGCCGTAATTCCCCCCGGCCATGGCCGACTCGACGATGTCCCCGGCTCCCAGCCAGGTCAGGACGACCACGATCCCGGGTCCCATGGACCGGACGTATTCCAGAAAGGAGCGGGGAATGGGTGCCGGCTTATAGGCCGAGTTGCCTCTTTCTCTCATGTCTCACCTCGCTCCGTATGCACGGCGTTACCCTCGCAGCAGCAGGATCAGTATTCCCGTAACCACCAGCAGGACTCCGAGCAGTTCCCGTCCCGTGACCCGCTCACGAAAGAAAGCGGTGGACACCATGAAGGCGAAGAGCAGCTCCACCTGGCCCAGTGCCTTCACGTGGGCGGCGTTTTGAATGGTCATGGCTGTGAACCAGCAGGCGGAGGCCGACATGCCCGCCAGACCGACGGTGCCCGAAATCCTCCAGGACCTGAAGACCAGGGTCAACTGTCCCGGCTCCCGCAGGCGCAGGTAGAGTCCCATGGTCACGGTTTGGAACAAGAGGGCGGCTGCGAGCGTGCACGCGGCCGAGGTCACGTAGTTGCCGCCGAGAGAGAGGCTGGCGGCCCGATAGGAGACGGCAGCAAGACCGAACCCGGCGCCGCTGGCCAATCCGATTCCCGCCGTCTTTCCGAACAGGGAGAGGGCCAGTTCCCGAACTGCCAGCTGCCGCCTGGCGATGGCCAGCAGCATGACGCCGGCCAGGCTCACGACGATGGCCAGCGACGCCCATGCGGAAATGGAGTCCGAGAGGATGAGCATTCCGGCGATGGCCGCCTGGATCGTCTCCGTTTTGGAGTAAGCCGTGGCGACGACGAAGTTTCGAAACGAAAAGAGGTGGATCAGGAGCGCCGTCCCGGCGATCTGGGCCGTGGAGCCCAGGACTACGAAGAGAAGAAACCGCCGGTTGGGCTCCGGGAATTCATACTCGGCGCCGAAACGGAGGATCGCCAGATAGAGGAGGACGAAGGGCAGGGCATAGAAAAAACGCACGTAAGCCGCCGCCGACGTGCTCAACGATCCCTTGAGGTGCTTCTGCAGCGACGACCTGGCGTTCTGAAAGAATGCCGCCGCGATGGTGATGGGGACCCAGGTTTCCAACAACTGCTCAAATTCTCCCGGTCTGAGCCGTGCCGGCGTGTCGCGCGGTCATTGGATATTGGGGGAAAGTCCGCCGACTCTCAAATCTCCGGGCCCGATTCCATCGTCGCGGAACGGCCCTCCGGCTGGCGAGATCCTGGAGTCGTGCGGTGCCGCCGCCGGCGAATGTATAGTTGGAAAGGGTCGCATACGGAGGAGGACGGATGTCCAGGTTCGAAGGCCGGGTAGCCATTGTCACCGGTGCGGGAGAGGGTCTCGGCTTCGGTATCGCACAACGTCTCGCAAGTGAAGGGGCCCGGATTACCGTCGTCGACGTGAACGCCGATCCCGCGCGGCAGGCATCGCGTACCCTCGCCCGTCAGGGAGTGCCGTCTGAGGTCGTCGTCGGCGACGTGGGGGACGAGGCGACAACCCGTGAAGCGGTCCGGACGTCTATCGACCGGTGGGGCCGCATCGACATTTTGGTCAACAATGCGGGAATCGGCAGTCCTGTCGCCAAGACCTGGGAAATGCCGGTGGAGGAGATGGACCGCATCTACCGGATCAATCTCCGCGGCGTGTTCGCCTTTTGTCATCATGTGATTCCGCACATGATGGAGCGGGACTATGGCCGCATCGTCAACGTCTCCTCCGCCTCCGGCAAGGAGGGGGTCGCCGGGGCCGTGCCCTATGCCGCGACCAAGGCCGGCGTCATCAGCCTCACCAAGTCGATCGGCCTGGAACTGGCGAAAACGGGTATACGGGTGAACTGCGTCACTCCCGGCGCGGTCATGACCCGTCTGCTGGAAAGACTGACGAAGGAGCGGATCGCCGGCATGATCTCGCGGATTCCCATGGGGCGCACCGGGACGGTATCCGAGGTCGCGGCCCTCGTCGCCTGGCTGGCGTCGGAGGAGTGCTCCTACAGCACCGGAGCGGTCTTCGACGTCAGCGGCGGGCGTACCACGTACTGAGGCGGGAGAAAACAACCCCTTGCCAACGGAAGCCCTTCGGACAAGTGGGGAGTCCTCCAGCGTGAACCGGATTCACGAACTCGACGCTCTGCGCGCCGCCGCCATGCTGCTCGTCGTCGTGGTGCACGCGCTCTGTTTCCTGATGCCCTTCTCGGACTTCTGGCCGGGAAAACATGTATTCGCCGAGGAGACGCAACCTCTTTACAACCCTTACGTCTACGTTTTCAGCGCCCTGGCCGGGTTTCTCATGCCGCTGTTCTTCATGCTGAGCGGATATTTCACCGCCATGCAATGGCGCCGCCGGGGGCTGGCGCAGATGGTCATGGCCCGCGCGAAGCACGTCGGCCTGCCCTTGCTGCTGGCGATGGTCACCGTCATCCCCTTGACTCACTGGGTCTTCACCGGGGGGGAGAACAACTCCATCACCTGGCCGGAGCACTTCTACCATCTCTGGTTTCTCTGGTACCTGCTGCTGATCGTCGGAGCTTTCGGCCTCGCCGCCAAGCTGGGCCTGCGGTTCCGGCATCGTCTATGGTGGCTGCTGGTTCCGGCGCCCGTCGTGCCGCAGTACTTCATGCGCCAGATCGTGGGGGCCGACGTCCCCGGCGGATTCCTGCCCGAACTCTCGATATTCGCCTACTACCTCGTGTTCTTCCTGGCCGGAGTCCTGCTCCATCAGCGGAGCGTGCCGGTGCGCCGGTGGTGGTCCTCAGGGCTCCCGATTGTGCTGCCGCTACTGGCGCTGGCGTTGGTGTTTCTGTATCCCGATAGAATCGGCTTCGTGGATCCGGAACGGGCCTGGGCCCCGGTGGGAGCGGCACTGTTTCAGGTCGCATACACCTGGATGGCCTGCTTTGGAATGATGGGACTGTTTCGGAGGATCGCGTCCCGGGAGCGATCCTGGGTGCGGTATGTCTCGGACGCCTCCTACTGGATCTACGTCATGCATCTGCCGCTGGTGGTCTGGGCCCAGCGGCTGGCCGCAGAGAGTTCCTTCAATCCACACCTGGCGTTCGTGTCGATCTGCGTCGCCGTGCCGGGTCTGCTGTTGGCGGTCTATGCGTGGGGCGTTCGGCATACCTGGGTCGGAACCTTGTTGAACGGCATGCGGATCCGCGTTCGCCCCGTGCTTTCAGACGGGTGACCTTCTCAGAAAAAGGGTTGCGCCCACGGCGCACGCCATGACTGCGGCGCTGACCGTAAAGACGTCTCCAACCGCTTGAGACAAAGCGGAATTCAGGTCGATGAGCAAAGCGTCCGCCATCCGCACGGCGTCGACACCGGCGCCGGAGAATCCGGATCTCAGGTCGTCGATGGCGGACGGATCGATCAGCGCCCGAGGGTTGCCCGTTATGGCGTCAAGCCGTTCAGGAGGGAGGGCGGCCCTGACGGTGTCCGAAACCGTCTCTTCCACCCGCAACGAGAACCTGTGCCTCAACACGATGCCCAACAACGCGAGACCCGTCGTCCCGCCGATCAGCCTGAAGAAATGAAGCGCCGACGTGGCGGCTCCCATGACCCGGGCCGGGACCGCATTCTGGACGGCCACCGCAAACGTGGACAGCGTTCCTCCGAATCCGAGTCCCATGATCACGATGTATCCCACCGCGGCGGCGAAGCTCGTACTTTCGTCCATGCGGGAGAGGAGAACCATGCCCGCGGCCATGCAGCCTGTGCAGGCCAGACCCTGCCGCCGGTATTGTTCGCCGGATCCGGAGAGCCGTCTGCCGGCCACGATTGAGCCGACGACGATTCCCAACAGCATGGGAGTCAGGAAGCCGCCGCTTCCGGTGGCGGAGGCGCCCAGGACCGCCTGAAAGAAAAGCGGCAGGAAGATGATGCTTCCGTACAGCGCAAACCCGGTCACGAACGCCACGACCGCCGAGACGGAGACCATCCGGATCCCGTATATTTCCAGGGGCATGATCGGGGACTCGGACCTGGTTTCCACGACCAGGAACAACGCGGCCATGACCAACCCGAATCCCAGGAGGCCCATGACCTGCGGTGACGCCCAATCGTACTGAACCCCCGCCCACGACAATGCCAGCATCACGGGCACTACGGAAAGCACCAGAGCCATCGTCCCCGGGTAGTCCAGCTTACGGTCTCCAGCCTCGGGTCTGATGTTGGGGAAGGTGCGCATGATCAGCAGAAGCACTGGAATCCCGGCAGGAAGATTGATCAGAAAGACCCAGTTCCAGGAGAGTTGATCCGTGATCACGCCCCCCGTTACCGGCCCGACGACCGAGGCCACGCCGAACACGAGGGCGATCAGTCCCTGAAACCTTCCCCGTTGGCGGGGTGGAAAAAGATCCGGGATGGAACGGAGGCTCATGGTCATGAGGATCCCGCCGCCGATACCCTGAAAGGCTCGGGAAACGATGAGCTGATTCATCGACTGACTGAATCCGGCCGCCATGGAGCCGACGATGAAGATGACCAGTCCCAGAACGAGGAATCCCTTGCGCCCGTAAATGTCGGTGAGTCTCCCGGCGATGGGGATGGCAACCGTGGACGCGATGAGATACGCGGCCGCCACCCACGTATAACGGTCGAATTCACCCAGATCGGCGACGATGCGCGGCATGGCGGTGGCCACGACCGTCTGGCTCACCATGGACAGGAACAATGCGGACATGACGCCGATCATCGTCAGCACGATC
>JAPOYZ010000535.1 GCA_026706325.1 Candidatus Aminicenantota bacterium | reverse complement strand
GATCTGAGCCCTCTCCAACAGGACGGTGACCCCCATGTCCAGGTATTTCTGGCGGGTTTCGGGGGTGTAGTTTCGGAAGCAGACCTTGGTACCGGTTCCGCGAAGCTGCTCGCAGGTGTGCCGGACACAGTCGTCGACGTTCTTGAACGGGTGGTGGGGGTGCCTCTCCAGGCTGAAGGTCAGGTCCATGGGGCCGAAGGAGAGGCAATCCACGCCCGGCTGAGCCAATTGTCTGGAGGCGGTCACGGATGCCACCGACTCGAGCTGCATCCAGAGGACACCCGTTTCTCCCCACCAGCGCCGGTACTCGCGGTGATCGTCCTCGGGATTGAAGTTCAGCCGGTGAACGCCGCCCCAACTGCGGACACCGTCCGGGGCGTAATAGAAGTTGTCCACGGCTTCGCGAACGGTCTCCACGGTCTCGACCTGCGGCACCTCGATGCCGGCCGGACCCAGGTCCAGGACGTTTCCGATCAGGTAGGTATGCCGGGTGTGCTTGATTCGGAATTGAACCGGCATGTCCAGTTCGGCCGCCACGGCGCAAATCCGGATCAGATTCGACTCGTTGTAGGCGTCATGCTGGCTGTCGACCCACAGGAAATCGTAGGTGCCGGCCTCGGCGATGGGACGGAGCATCTCGCCGTCGGCCGTGGGTGGAGCGTACGCGCCGATAATGATTTCGCCTGCGTGGATGCGTTTCTTCAGAGCTGCCGCGCGGGCGCTGATGGAGGTCATGGTCGTTCTCCTGTCGGGACGGTCGGTGAATCAAAGGGCAGATTATACACCGCGTCAAGGTCCGGGGAACGCCCCGGCGGGCACGGTTTCGGGCTGATAGACTCTCGTCGATCGATTCCATCACAGGAGTGTGAGGTGAGCCATGCACAGACTTTCCCAGGGTCCTCTCTACTACGAATACAGCCGGCACAATGAAGTGCGCCTGCGGATCGAACCTGGAGAGAAGGTGCTGGTCGAGGCTGAGGACGCCTTCTCGGGGCAGGTGCGGACCAACGAGGACCGGCGCGACCGGAAGGCGATGCCTTTCGGCAACCCGCAGACCGGTCCCATCTACGTGAACGGGGCGCAACCCGGAGATGCGCTGGCCGTCCATATCCACGAGATTCGTCCCAGTATCGGCCAATGCGCCACCCGGACCAGCGATCCCAAGCAGCTTGCCGAGTGGATCGGCACGGATTGTCCCCACGGCACTCACGTCTGCCCCATCCGGGACGGAAAGATCTATTGGAGCGACGAGATCACGATTCCGTATCGGCCCATGCTGGGTTGCATCGGGACGGCTCCGGACATGGGAGTTCCCACCACGGGTCCGGCAGGACCCCACGGGGGCAACATGGACATCATCGAGACCGGTCCCGGCAGCACCGTCTATCTCCCGGTCTACGTTCCGGGCGCCTACCTCTATCTGGGAGACGCCCACGCCGCCATGGGCCACGGCGAGCTCTCGGCCAGCGGGCTCGAAATGCCTTCGGAGACGATCATCACCGTGGACCTGATCCGCGGAAAGACCATTCCCGGACCCCGGATCGAGTCGGCGGAAGAGATCATGACCGTGGCCACCGGCTGTCCCATGGAACGGGCCACGGCTCAGGCCTACGCCTGGCTCATCCTCTGGATGGAGGAGGAATATGGCTGGGACCGCTGGAAGGCGTACGATCTGCTGACCCACGTGGGCCGGATCTCCGTCGGCTACTACGCCATCGGGACGGTGGCGGCCAAGATCGCCAAGGAGTACCTGGCCTGACGCGAGTTTCTCGCGCGCCTTGAAAGGCCGCCGGCAACAGCGGCGCCTTCCCGCCTGCCGCTGCCGCTCCTACACTGGGAGGGGGGACCCGGCTCGCCGTCAGTTTTCGTCCGGCCGGATGAAGAATACGTATTCGTTGGTGTCGCGTCCCTTGTAGACGATGCTGTAGATCACCATCAGCTCGTCCGGGACCGAATCGTCGTAGGTGTTGATGACGCAGTTCTGCCCGTAACCGTCGGGGTGCCCCTCATCGCCGCTGACGATGATCCCCTTCCCCCAATTGACGCCGTCGTCCGACTGGTAGAGGACATAGCGGCGGCTCCCCTCGCTGTAGTGTCCCGATCTGCCGTGCAGATAGTACTTGCCGCCGAGGTAGGCGAGCTCGGGATCGCGAATCATCTTGTCCAGGAAGGCTTTCTTCTGGGGACTCCAGGTATGCCCCTGGTCCTTGCTGATGCAGTAGTAGAAGTGATCCTCGTCGGCTGACTTATAGGCCCCAGCCAGCAACCGGCCATCCTCCATAATGGTCATGGTTCCGTACCATGCCTCATCGTCCAACGACATGGCGCTTCTCTTGCTCCATGTGCGCCCATCGTTCTGGCTGACGTAGAGGACGTGGGGACCCCCATGGCTGTCGACCATGACGTAGTTGGTCTCTCCCACCACCGCCGTGGAGCAGGGATAGCCGACGAATTTGCCGTCCAGGGTTTCGTAATCGGACCACGTGCCCCCGTTGTCGTAGCTTCGGATCAGCCCCAGCTTGATCCGGGTTTCTTCGGAGCGGACCCGGAATTGGGTCAGAAACAGGACAATGGTGCCTTGCTCCGTGACCAACCCCTCCTCGACCCAGACCGGATGCTTCTGATCCCGGGCGTAGGCGTCGAAGGAGTATGGGAGCTTGTTGTACCGGTCCCAGGTCTTGCCGCGGTTCCGGCTGACGGCGTACTCGCTCCAACCGTCCAGGTTGTGGTCGCTGGTGTTGGCGTAGAAGGCAACGATGTCGCCGTTGGGATATTCCATGCAGACCGGTCCCCCGTGGGAGCATCGCCCGGGCGCATCGTTCTCGAAATCCGCGATGACGTTGCCGAAGATGTCATCGCCCACTTTGGTGGACGGGTCGTGATCGTAGATCACCGCGCCGTCGATGGGATGGTACTGTCCGGAATCCTGCGCCAGCAGATGCCGGGGCAGGGGAGCGAACATCCATCCAAGGGCCAATACCAGGACTGCAACCAGATCCACTCGCCGATTCGTCATCGTCTTTCCTCCTCTGGTTCGGAAACGTTGCGAGGGACATTATCCACTCTAGTCACCTCACTTCAACAATCTGTGGACTCGTAGTACTCCTGGAATGATATGTCGCGCTCAACCGGCGGCCGCTCTATCGTTGGTGAGAGTGCCCAACTCGAATCTTCCTGTCCTCGGAACAAGAGGCCTGTTGTGGGCCGTCCGAACTCCTTCCGCAGTTCTTGCAATCTTTCCTCGAACTCCTCCCAAGTACGGAGGTCGATTGTTCTATCCGGTAGTGCGGCACGGGTTTCAACAGCCATTGTTGGTGGTTCGCCCACGACCACGCCAATAGAAAGGGCGGCGATTCTGGTGTGCAAGAGAAAGTATTCGGATGGTGCCTGGGAGCACGATGTACATGATGTCGTAGGGAAATCGCCGTAGGGTTTTCCGACGGACGAGCTGGCTCACGAGAGGAGCCGAGTCGGGATATTGACTGGTTTTAGCGATTGCCAGCTCGATATCTTCAAGGAGAGCTTGTCCCATACTCGGGCTCTCGGCCTCGTAGTAGCTTGTGGCACTATGCAACTCGTCCTCAGCTTCGGGGTGAAAAACAACCCGGCGGTTCACCCCAGCCGCGCCCTGGCGTCCTGGATCACATCTTCCGCGCGTCTCGCCTCAACAACTCCTCGTTCTATCTGGTCGTTCCTTCGTTCCGCTTCTTCCACCCAAAGGCGTTCGACCTCAGCCTCAGAGAGCACGTCGAGGCTGTTCAACAGTTTCTTGGCCAGCCTGGCGCGGCCGGCCGGATTCAGCCGGAGCGCTTCGGTTTCGAGTTCTTTGAGTGTCATGGCCGCGCAGCCTTTTTCTGTATTCGTTCCATTATACGCTCCTTGGATGAGGAGCCTGAACATGACTTGATCCGGCGTAGCCGGGACCCAAAATCGCTCGCATTCTGTACCCGCTTCAACGACTGCCGCAAGAAGGACCCCATAGTGAGCCAGTTTTTCGAGCGCCACCAGAAAGAAGGTCTCAGGAGTCCTCTCCGGTGTTGACCGGATCGTAATCGTGGGCGCCGGTGCGAACGGCAAAGTGGTACCATTCCCCAACGCTTCCAGTCCCCAATCGCAGGAGAATAGTGATGAAAAAGACAGTCCCCCTATTCCTTGCCGCATTCCTGGTGGGCGCTCTCGCTTCGCTCCCCCTATCGGCTGAGAATGCGGACCCCAAGATGAGTTTCTTCATCATCAGCTCCGGCGCCGGGAACGGTGCCGATCTGGGCGGACTTGCCGGAGCCGACCGGCGCTGCCGGATGCTGGCCCGGGCCGTGGGTGTCGGCGACAAGACCTGGCGTGCGTATCTGAGCACGACGGCGGCCGATGGCCAGGCGGGCGTCAACGCCCGGGACCGGATCGGCAGCGGGCCCTGGCACAACGCCAAAGGCGTCCAGGTTGCCCGGGACGTCGACGACCTGCACTCGGGAGACAACAACCTCACCAAGGAGACGCAACTGAACGAGTTGGGGTTGATGGTCAACGGACGTGGGGACAGTCCCAACCGGCACGATATCCTGACCGGTTCGCAGTTGGATGGCACGGCCTTCCCGGCCGGCAAGGACACCACCTGCGGGAACTGGACCAGCCACGGCGAAGGCAGCGCCCAAGTCGGCCATCACGACCGCACCGGCGGGGGCCAGAATCCCTCCTCCTGGAACTCGGCACACGGTTCCCGGGGCTGCAGCCAGGAGAACCTGCAGGGTACCGGAGGCGATGCGCTGTACTACTGCTTCGCCATCGATTGAAGCCTCCGTCCCGTCGGGTCAATCGATCGAGCCTTCGAGCCGTTCCACCCCTGCGAGGCCGCCGGCAAGCCAGCCGGCGCCGGGGTCGTCATTGGGGAACAGACGAA
>JAPOYZ010000159.1 GCA_026706325.1 Candidatus Aminicenantota bacterium | reverse complement strand
GCGCACAGTTGGAAAAGGAGGACGTCAAGCTGTTGAGGAGTTTGCTGGGCCTGGTTTCCCGTTCCCGTTGGGGGAATCCGCAGGGGCCTCACGAATGACGTCCATGAAGGAAGAGACGGAAAAAACGGCGTTGCCGATGCCCGGTTTCCCGTAACCCGGCGGGACCGGGAGCCGGTAACGTTCATGGGTATCCCGCCAGACTCTCAGCAGCCCCAGGTGATACTCGAGAGGGGCCCCACCGGGATTGGACTTCCCCAGAACGCTCAGCGGGTCCGGACACCAAGTGGTAAAGCGGTGCGCCACGCCTCGGCTCATGAAGAAATCGAGACCCTCGCCGGTGGAAGCCAACGCCTCCTCGACGCTGGTGAATCCGGCGGGCTGGGCCATCTCGATTCCGGCGACGAAATTGGGGATCACGTGGGACGGGCCGAACACCTCGGCCGCATCCAGGATCCGCCGAATCCACTCGTCCCGTCCAATGTACTGGGCCTTACCCGGACAGATGATCTCGAAGAGCCTGGCGTCCCACACCTCGTAGTTGGGATGGTAGATCCGGACGCCGGCATCCTTGAAGCGTCGGACCGACTCCCGGGAAAGCGCCTGGACCACCACCTTGCCCAGCCAGCGGCCCGGAAACCGCTCTTCGATGGCTTCCGGGTAACGGACGTAAAAGTCGATCTCCTCCTGGCCATCCAACTTTGAGGTGATGCTGCCCCCGGTCACCGTGTAGGCCTTGCTGATCGAATCGGTGTCCTGAATGATCTCCAGCGCCTCCAGAATCTCCTCAACCGTCTTCACGCCGGTATAGGAACGGCCCGATCTTCGCTGTTGCCGATAGTTCTCGTTGATGTCGCAAAACTGGCACTCCACCTTGCGTCCGAAGTACTGGCAAATCCGGAAGACGGTGAGATAGAGAAGATACCCCCATTCGATGCTCGGCGCGATGTCGGTTATGGGCTTGCCGTTGGCAAGGGTGGACTTGTAGTACTCCGGAACCGCCGGAAACTCCACGCCGCAGACCTCCACTCCATCCAGGATCAGGATCAGCCTCCCGTCCCCTGAGCAGTCGACGCGGTAGGGGGACCCCGGATTCAGCCGGACCGAAACGATGGTTCGCCGGAAATTCCCCGCCCCGCCGGTCAGGCAGATCTCCTCGGGCGCATGCAGGTTCTCCTGCTGCTCCATCTCGGTGATGGGCACGAGATCGAAGGAGAAGATGAAATAGGCCTTGGGTTTGTACCCGGACGCGATGACCAGGGCATCCCTGGAAAAAGCGATCCCCGTGCGCAGGAGGTCCTCTTTGATGACGACTTCGCGCGGCAGGTCCCGATAGGTCTCGGCCAGCGATTGGACCAGATCCAAGCGTACGCTCACAAAGCGTTAATGTAACAGAAAGGGAGGAGAACGGCGTCGGGGCGCCCCTGTCGGCCCATCTATCCGGCTTTATCTCCTTGACTCTTCACCCCATGCCCTTCCCTATCCCTGGACTGTCAGCGCTGGAGCAGGGACTCCGCCGGATTGTTGCGGAGTTCGTGGTACTCCTGAAGGCTCTTGATCCGGATCTCTTCCCGCTGCAGTGCCCGGATGGCGCTGACGGCCGCGGCCGCGGCAGAGAGGGTGGTGATGCAGGGGGTGCCGTACTGGATGCATGCCCGCCGAATGGCCTTTTCGTCGAAGAAGGACTCCCGGCCCAAGGGGGTGTTCACCACCAGGTGGATCTTCTTGCTCTTGATCAGATCCACCACGTTGGGCCGCCCCTCGTTCACCTTGTAGACCGTCTCCACTTCCATTCCCGACAGCGCCAGGACCTTGGCGGTGCCGCTGGTGGCCACCACCTGGAAACCCAGGCGCTGAAAATCCTGGGCGATGGTGATGACGTAGCGCTTGTCCCGCTCGTTGACGCTCAGGAAGACGACTCCGGACTTTGGCAGGTGGTTGCCGGCGCTGGTCTGTGCCTTGGCGTAAGCGTAGCCGAAGGACTCGTCTCCCCCCATGACCTCCCCCGTCGACCGCATTTCCGGTCCCAGGATCGTGTCGACGCCGGGAAACTTGGCAAAGGGAAAGACCGGGGTCTTCACGAAGCAACTGGTGACGTCCAGATCCCGCGTCAGCCCCAGCTCGGAGAGCTTTCTTCCGATCATGAGCCTGGCGCCCACCTTGGCCAGCGGGATTCCGGTGGCCTTGCTCACGAAGGGGATGGTGCGGCTGGCCCGCGGATTCACCTCCAGGACGTAGACACGCTCCTCCACCACCGCAAACTGAATATTCATGAGGCCCACGACCTGGAGCGCTTCCCCCAGGCGCCGCGTGTAGTCCCGCATGGTCTCCAGATGCTCTTCCTCGATGATGATGGGCGGCAGGACCGACGTGCTGTCCCCCGAGTGGATGCCCGCCTCCTCGATGTGCTCCATGATCCCGGCGATGATCACGTTCTCGCCGTCGGCCAGGGCGTCCACGTCATATTCCCGGGCATCTTCCAGGAACTTGTCGATCAAGATGGGGCGTTGGGGCGAGACGTCCACGGCCGAGCTGACGTACCCATCCAGAGAGGCCTCGTCATAGACGATGGCCATGGCTCGCCCGCCCAACACGTAGGAAGGTCGAACCAGGAGCGGGTAACCGATGCGGCGGCCGATCTTGCGCGCCTGCTCGATGGACAAGGCGGTGCCGTTCTCGGGCCGGGTAATGCTCAAGTCCCGAAGCAGCCGCTCGAAACGCTCACGATCCTCGGCCAGGTCTATGGACTGGGGCGAGGTTCCGACGATGGGAACCCCGGCCTCGAAGAGGGGCAGCGCCAATTTCAGAGGAGTCTGTCCGCCCAGTTGCACCACGACTCCGTCCGGCTCCTCCCGCTGCACCACCGCCATGACGTCCTCGAAGGTCAAGGGCTCGAAGTAGAGGCGGTCCGAGGTGTCGTAGTCGGTGGAGACCGTCTCCGGGTTGCAATTGACCATGATGGTCTCATACCCCTCCTCCTTGAGGGCGAAGGAGGCGTGGCAACAGCAGTAGTCGAACTCGATTCCCTGACCGATCCGGTTGGGGCCGCTCCCCAGGATCACGATCTTCTTGCCGTCGCCCGGATCCGCTTCATCCTCGAACTCGTAGCTGGAATACATGTAAGGCGTGTAGGACTCGAACTCGGCCGCGCAGGTGTCGACGCGCTTGAAGACCGGGCCGATTCCGTGGTCTCTCCTGAAATTCCAGACATCTCGTTCGGTAACGGCGCGACTCCCGGATTCCCGGTTGCGGCTCAGGATCTGGGAAAGCCAGAGGTCGGAGAAGCCGTCCTTCTTGGCGCGAGCCAGCCTGGCGGGACCGAGGGTCTCCGGACGGTTCCCCTCAAGTTCCTTGATCTCGTCCAGCAACCGCTCGATCTGCTGCAGAAACCAGTGGTCTATGCCGGTGAGCTCGAAGATCCGGTCCCGTGTGTATCCATGCTCGAAGGCCAGAAAGACGTGAGCGAGGCGGCTCGGATTGGGACGAACCAAGTGCTCGTTGATGCGCGTGGGATCGGTCTGCTCGGCAAACAGCGTCTTGTCGTTCTCCAGGGACCGGACACCTTTGAGAAGGGCTTCGCGGAAGGTCCTGCCGATGGCCATCACTTCCCCGACCGACTTCATCTGAGTTCCCAGCAACGGTTCGGATTGGGGGAACTTCTCGAAATTCCAGCGCGGTATCTTCACGACCACGTAGTCCAAGGTGGGCTCGAAGGAGGCGGGCGTCTTGAGGGTGATGTCGTTGGGAATCTCATCCAGCGTGTAGCCCACCGCCAGCTTCGCAGCGACCTTGGCAATGGGAAAGCCGGTGGCCTTGGAAGCCAGGGCCGAACTCCGGCTCACCCGGGGATTCATCTCGATGACCACCATTCGCCCGTCGTCCGGATTGACGGCGAACTGGATGTTCGAGCCTCCGGTTTCCACTCCGATCTTGCGAATGATGTCGATGGCCGCGTTCCGCATCGTCTGGTATTCGCGGTCGGTGAGGGTCTGCGCAGGAGCCACGGTGATGGAATCCCCGGTGTGGACACCCATGGGATCGAAATTCTCGATGGAGCAGATGATGACCACGTTGTCGTTCAGGTCGCGCATCACCTCCAGCTCGAATTCCTTCCATCCCAGAACCGATTCTTCGACCAGGACCTCGCCGATGGGCGAAAGCTGGATTCCCCGGTCCGAGATCTCCTGAAATTCCTCGGTGTTGAAGGCGATGCCGCCGCCGGTGCCACCCAGCGTGAACGACGGACGGATCACGGCGGGAAGTCCCACCCTTTCCAGAATCTCCTGACTCTCCTTCAAACTGGTGGCGAAGCCGGATTTGGGGACCTGGAGCCCGATTTCCTCCATGGCCGCGCGGAAGAGGCGCCGGTCCTCCGCCATCTGAATCGCATCCAGCTTGGCGCCGATCATGTCGACGCCCATCTCCCTGAGCAGGCCGCTCTCGCTGAGCTGAACCGAGACGTTGAGACCGGTCTGCCCGCCCACGGTGGGCAATATGGCATCGGGGCGTTCCCGCCTGATGATTTCGCCGACGTATTCCGCCGTCAGCGGCTCCACGTAGGTCCGGACCGCGACTTCCGGGTCGGTCATGATGGTCGCGGGATTGGAGTTGACCAGGATGACCTGGAATCCGTCCTGCATCAGGGCCTTGCAGGCCTGGGTCCCGGAATAATCGAATTCGCAGGCCTGGCCGATGACAATGGGGCCCGAGCCGATGATCAGGATCTTCTCAATGTCGTCTCGCCTGGGCATGCCTGCTGTGCTCGAGGGATTGTTGCGCGGAACTCAACCCGGCCGATGGGCCCGCATCAGGTCGAGGAAATCGTCGAACAGGTACATGGAATCATGGGGTCCCGGAGAAGCCTCGGGATGATACTGCACGGAAAAAGCAGGCACGGACCGG
>JAPOYZ010000438.1 GCA_026706325.1 Candidatus Aminicenantota bacterium | reverse complement strand
GTCAGCAGGGCGCCCGCCAGGATGGCGAGGACGGCCTTCGTGCTCTGCTTCAACCGACTTCTCATCTCTTCCTCCTTTGTTTTCGGGGTAGCGCCTGTTCGCTACCCCGGTCCACCCAGAGAAGCTGCAAAAGGGGTGCCTGTACATGGGCCGCGGCTCCATCAATTTGTTCCTTTTGGACATAACCTGTTGTTTATTCTCGGGCTTATAGCAGCACCTTTTATTTTTTTCCGCCTTCGCCCCGTTCTTGTCGCCATCGGCTTCCCCCGAGCCTCGTTGTATTAAATACCATTTTTGTATTTAATACGAATTTTTGTATTTAATACAACTTCACGATTTCCCCGAGAGGTCGGAGCCGGTTGGTTCCCGCTTCTCTTCATCTCATGCAGGTACCGCCATCGATCAGCGATCCCACCTCCTTGCTTCCCCAGAAGAGAACGAAGTCGAAGATGAAAATGAGCCAAGGTCCCCAAACCCGTGACCCCTCCTTCCGGCTCCCGGAACGGCGGGCCTTCGACCACATCCTCGGGCGCCAGTACACCGTCTTCGACGGCCTGGCCGGGATGCACGTGGAGGACATCTACCAGGACCGCCGGGGGCTCCTCTGGATCGCCACCGCCGACGGCGGGGTCAGCCGCTTCGACGGGGCCCGGTTCGAGACCTTCGGCCCCTCGAACGGGCTTCCCCACCTCAACGCGATGACCATCGCCGAGGACGAGGACGGGCGCCTGTTGTTCGGCACTCTCGGGGGCGGGCTGGCCGCCTTCGACGGGCAGCAGTTTCAGGTCTACACCACCGCGGACGGACTGCCCTCCAACGACATAATGAGCCTGCAACCCCGGGCGGACGGCTCGGTACAGGTGCTGACCGGGAACGGGATCGCCCGCTTTGTCGAGGGGCGGTGCCTGGAGCCTGTGACCGACCTGGCCGGCCAACCGCTCGGGGCGGTGTACGACATGGCCACCGACGCGGCGGGTACGACGTGGCTGGCGTCGCGGGAGCGGGGGATCATCGACCTGGAAGGTCAGTCCATGAACGGGCATCCGGGAACGGGAGAAACAGCCATGCAGTGGCCCTGGAAGTTCGCCCCGGACGCCTCCGGCAGTCTGTGGATCGCCTTCCGCTACGTGGGCCGCGAAGCCGTGGTCGGCCGCTACGATCCCCGGCGCCAACAGCTCGACCTGATCGAGGTGGACCATGAGGTCGAGCGCGGTGAAGTCGTCGAGCACGGCACGCGGCACGTGCGCCTGGACGACAGGGGCTGGCTGTGGATGGCTCGCCGGGGAGTCCTGGTGTACGACGGGCAGGCCTGGCACCCGTTTTCGGCCCGTTTGCAGGGCACCCATTTTTCGGACACGAGACTGACCTGCGAGGACCGCGAGGGAAACATCTGGATAGGACTGTGGGGCGGCGGGCTGCTCTTCTGCGATCCGGTCAGCGTGCAGTTGTACACGGAAGCGGACGGTCTGCCCGACAACGAGATCCGGCGCCTGGACGAAGACGGGACCGGGCGGCTGTGGATCGGGACCATGGGAGGCCTGGCCTGCCTGGAAGAGGACGACTGCATCCGCACGGTGGAGACCGGGCATACGGTCTCGGCGCTGGCGGTAGACGGTCCTGGGGCGGTCTGGGGTGGCCCCGAGGGCCAGGTTTTCAAACGGACGGGGAAAGAAATCCAGGCGGTCGAGGTGGCCGGGGCGAACTTCGGGGAAGAGATCACGGCCCTGTGCGCGGACGGCCGCGGGCATGTATGGGCCGGCACCTCCCGGGGGCGCCTGGGGCGGATAGAAGCCGGCCGCTTCAATCCGGTGGCTGAGGAGCTGCCCCATGAGTGCAGCGCCGTGCTGCCGGCCCGGGACGGTGTCTTGTGGGTCGGCACCGGGGGGCCCGCCCCGGCGCTGTACCGGTACGAGGAGGGCCGCTTGCAGCCGCCCTCCCTGGCCGGCCTGGAGGCCGTATCCGAAGTGACGGCCTTGTGCGAGCACCAGGGCCACCTCTGGGTGGGCACGGCCAACAGCGGCCTGTTCGCCCTGGATTTCTCCGCGCAGGAGATTCGCCGGTTTACCGTGGACCGGGGGGACTTGTCGGTAAACGGCATTCTCTCCCTGGTGGCCGACCCGGAGCAGGACTGCCTGTGGGTCGGCACGAGCGGCGGCGGGGTGCTGAGGTACGACGGGCATGCATTCCAGACCATCCGCCTGGGGAACGCCGGCCTGGAGAACGTGGTCGAGGCCATCCTGATCGACAGCGATGACAGCCTGTGGTTCGGGACCCGGGCGGGTCTCGTCGCGTACCACCCCGGCCAGGTGCCGCCTGCCCTGGCGATCGGGCGGGTCGAGGCCGGGCGTCTCTTCAAGGCCCCCCGGGCCGTGACCTGCCCGGAAAGCACCCGCGAGGTTCTGATCGAGTTCCAGGGCATCAGTTTCAGAACCGGAGCGGAGCAACTGCGCTACAGCCACCGCCTGGTCGGTCATGCCCCGGCGGAAGCCTGGAGCGAATTCACCCCCGCCGATTCGGCCTCGTTCTCCGGTCTGCCGGAAGGCCGGTTCCGCTTCGAGGTGCGCACCCGGGACCGCGACGGCCTGATGTCGGACGCGGTCAGCCTGGAGGTGGAGGCGGTCGCGGGGGAGCAAAGCGCACCCGGCCCGGCCCTGGAGCACATGCCGTGGACCTCGCAGCAGGACATGCTCAGAAACAGTCCGGTCATGTCCCGGGTCCTGAAACTGGCCGGACAGGTGGCCGGGACCGATGCGATGGTGCTGATCCTGGGCGAGACCGGGGTGGGCAAGGGGGTGCTCGCGCAGCACATTTCACGCCGTGAGCCCGCGGCAGAGGCACCCCTTCGTGCCGGTCAACTGCGGGGGCCTGCCCCCGGGGCTGGTGGAAAGCGAACTGTTCGGCCACGAAAAGGGGGCCTTCACCAATGCGGTGGAACGAAGGAAAGGCCGCTTCGAACAGGCGCACGGGGGCACCCTGTTCCTCGATGAAGTCGGCGACCTCCCTTCGGAGGCCCAAAGGGTGCTGCTCGGGGTTCTGGAGCAGGGCCGCCTGACACGCGTCGGCGGGGAGACCCCCGTCGAGGTGGATGTCCGGGTGGTTGCGGCGACCAACCGGGATTTGCAGGAAGCCATGGACCGGGGGACGTTCCGGGAAGACCTGTTCCACCGTCTGAACGTGTTCCCGGTGAAAATCCCGCCCCTGCGGGACCGCCGGGAGGAAATACCGTTCCTCGCCGCCTACTTCGCGAGCCGGTTTGCCGGGGAGTTGGAGCGGCCGGTGCCGGTAATCAGTCCCGAGGCGTCGAGGCACCTTCAGGAGCATGCCTGGCCGGGGAACGTGCGCGAGCTGGAGCACGTGATGCAGCGGGCGATGATCGTGTGCCGGAATCACGTCGTGGACCTGGAGGACGTGCTTCAGGATGATGACCTGTACGAAGGCGGATCTTCGTCGCCGGCGTCGGCCCCGCCGGTCGGTCAGGGGAAGGAGAGCCAGGCCCGCCCGGTCTTCAAGTCCGAAAAACAGCAAATCCTCGAAGCCCTGAAGGCAACCAATTGGGTCATCTCCGGGAAGAGAGGCGCGGCCGCCTTGTTGGGTATGAATCCGGAGCGGCTGCGTTCCCGAATGCGGGTCTACAAGCTGAAAAAACCGTAGAAGCGGAAGCGGTCCTGGCGGCCCTGCCCGACTCCGCCGCGGTGCCTTCCGGTCCAGCGGGGCAAGCGCGGATCAACGGTTTCGCCCGCTTTCTACTGCCAGTCCGTCAGCAAGCCGCTGAACCAGCGGCTCAGTTTATCAGGGAAAGGTTCCGGCCGGTTGGAGACGAAGCATATGCTCTCGCCATCCGGGGACCAGGCCGGCTCCCGGTCCGTGACGTACTCCGCGGTCAATCTGGTGAGTCCCGTTCCGTCAACCGCCATGCGGTAGATATGGTCGTTCCAGTCCCGGCCTGAAACGAAGGCGATTTCCCTGCCGTCGCCGGACCAGGACGGTTCCCGGTCCTGGCCGGGGTGATTGCTGAGGTTGAACACCTCCCCGCTGACTGCCTCTGCGATACAGATCTCGAGATTTCCGAAGCGGTCGCTCTCGAAGGCGATGCGGCGGCCGTCCGGGGACCACGCCGGACGCGCATCGTTCCCCTCGTGCCGGGTCAGGTTGCGCAGGTTGCGGCCGTCGGTATCGGCGACGTACACCTCGAGATTGCCGTCGCGGAAAGTGGTGAAAGCGAGTAACCGCCCGTCCGGCGACCAGGCCGGCTGGATTCCGTTCTCCACGATCCTCCTTGGCACCGGCTCGCCGCCCTCCAGCTTCATGAGGTAGATGTCGTACGACCCCTCCGCGGTTCCGCCGGCGAAGGCGATTGCCGTACCGTCCGGTTTCCAGGAGAGGCCGGCCACGCTGGTTATATGCGCCGGCACCTTCACCCTCATCAGTTTTTTTCCGGTCGCTGACACCACGTGGAACTCTATTCTGTCCCCGGACTGGGCGACGTACAGGATGCGCCGGCCGTCCGGGGCCCAACGCGGGCTGACAGTCACCCATCCCGGCTTCTCGGCGGAAATGCGCTCGACGGAGGATCCGTCCCGGGACATGCGATAGACACTCCCCTCCAGGTCGTGGGCCCCGACGGGATTCTGCCAGAGGAGTGAACAGAGGGACAGAAAGACCGTCAGTGTGGGAGGAGGCATGGGACAGTAGTTTCCCATCTTATGAAAACCCTGGATGATGAGGCCGGAACAGCGTGAACCACCCTGATAGACCGGGGAGCTGGAGCCAGGAAAGAAGGCTGGTGAAGCCAGCCCCGCGGCCGGCTACTCAATCACCAGGGAGGCCTTGATCCGCCCCCAGGAAACCGATTCCACCGCGCTGACACCCGGTCCAGCCGGATCGGCGGGCAGTAGCAGCCCGTCGAGAAA
>JAPOYZ010000504.1 GCA_026706325.1 Candidatus Aminicenantota bacterium | reverse complement strand
AGGTTCGGCGGCCGTCCCGACCAAACCTGCGACAATCCGAACGGCGGCCCCAAAGACGTCCGTGGTCAGTGGTTCAATACTCGGTGCTATGCGGTGCCCAGCATCGGAACCAACGGCAGTGCGCGGATCAACTCCATCGTCGGACCCGGCGCCTGGATCTTCAATTTGAACCCATACAAGGAGTTCGAGCTCAATTTCCTCCGTGAAGGCGCCCGGATCCAGCTCGGAGCCAACATCGTCAACGTCCTCAACCATCCGGTTTACGGCAACCCCAACAGGACCGTGAACAGCGCGACTGCAGGACAGATCCGGGGATCGGGGAACGCCCGGGGGATGTGGCACGATTCCCTGGGTCAGCGCAAGGTCGTGATGGACATGAGGTTCATCTTCTGAGGCCTGCGCCCGGCGATAGAAGACGGGTGACTGACTTGACGTGTCTTCCGCATGGCGGGCCGTGCCTGTACCAGACGGCTTGGCACGCCGGCCTGATCTGAGGTGCCAGTCCGGGGTTCGCGACTTGAAACGTAGTCCGGAGCAAGTGAATCCGAGGCGGAACTGTCCGTGGGTCGGGGTCCTGCTGCTTCTGGTCTTCTTGGCGGGGATCCTTCCGGGTTGCACCCAGGCTCCGACCTCGCCCGTGAGTGTCGTGGTCGGCCCTTCGGCTCCCGAGCTGGAGCAGTTCGCGGCCAGTGAGCTTTGCGGCTACCTCGAGAAGCTGTTCGACGTTCGTGTCCGTCCGGCCACCGAAGCGCCCGCCTCCGCCGAGGCGGTTCTGCTGGTCGGCTCCCCTGACACCAACTCCCTTCTCGCCCAAGCGCTCTCCGGCGACGCCTTTCCCGAGCTGACCGATCAGGGCCTGGTGTTGCGGACCATCGACCTGGAGGGCCAGCCAGCGCTCGTGGTCGGAGGCGGAAGTCCCCGCGCCACCCTGTGGGCCGTCTACGAGCTGGCCGAGCGTTGGGGCGTCCGCTACCTGATCGACCGCGACGTTCTACCGCCCAAGAGGACGTTCCAGCTTCCCCAACTGGACGCGGTCATGGAGCCGGTCTTCCGGGTGCGCGCCCATCCCACCATCCAGGATCTGGTGGCCAGCATGGAAAGCTGGGGCATCTCCGACTTCCGGCCGCTGATCGATCAGTTGGCCAAGATGAAGTTCACCCGGATCAACGTCTATGCCTTCGGGTGGCAGCCCTACCTGCACTGGGAGCACAAGGGAATCGAACGCCGCTCGGCCCATCTCTGGTACGGCTACCACTATCCCATTACTCCGGACACTATCGGGCGGTCCCTATTCGGAAACGTTTCACAGTTCTGGCATCGCGACCTGCCCCTCACCTCCTCCTATCCCGAACTGATCGAGGCGGGCCAGCAACTGGTCCGGAACCTGATGGACCATATCCGCAACCGGGGGATGGAGACCGCTTATGCGGCTCCGGTGATCGACTTCCCGCCGGAGTTCGCGCCGCTGTTGGATGGCGCCGAGCAGAGCGCGCAACTGAGCGGGATGTCGGTGGTTCCGGGGCAGGATACGCCTCTGGAAGACCCCGAGCTCTTCGGCCTCTCGTCTGCCGTCCTGCGGGCGACCCTCAACAGCTACCCCAAGACCGACGTGGTCACCGTATTCATGCCGGAGTTCCGGCAGTGGATCGGAGAGTACGAGCGGGCGTGGGAGGCCCTCGACGAGAAATACGGAGTCGGCGAGGAACTCTCCCTGGACCGGATCACCTCCGCCGTGCAGCATCGAAAAGGATCGGAAGGAAGTCCCGAGCGGGCGCTCAACGAGCTCAAGGGGGACATCGCCAATCTCTACTTCTTCGACCGCCTCCTCCGCGATCCCGAGGTCTTGAAGGGAACCCCCCGGTCCCGGATCCGGGTGAACTGTTTCGGAGTCTCGGAAGAGCTCTACCCCATCCTGGACCGGATCTGGCCGGCGGACTGGACCTTGGAGAGCATGCCCTCCAATCAGCCGGTCCACCTGCTGCGTCGGATCGAGATCCTCAAGGACCTCCCGTCTCAGGTCCTGGGCATCATGAACCTGACTCTGGACGACGACAACATCGGCGTCATGCCCCAGCTCACCACCAACTCGCTGTACGAGATCATCCAGGTCATGCACCGGCACGGTTGGAAAGGGGTCATCGCCCGGGAGCGGTTCCCCGGAGACCATGACTGGCCCCTGGCCTACCTGGCCCGGGCGTCCTGGGATCCGGAGATCACTCCCGACGCGGTGGCGCGGGATCAATTGCAGGCGATCTGCGGCGAGGGATGCGTCGAGGACATGCTGGCGGCGTACCATGAAGTGGAGGCGGTGACCATCGCTCTGGCCCGGTCGGCCTTCGCGTTCCCGGCGGACTGGCCACCCTCCACGTCCTTTTCTCCGGGCGGCATGTTGATGAAATACTGGTACCTGAAGGACCGGGCGACTCCGTCCTATGTTGACGAGGCCCATGAGGGCTATTCACGGGCTCTGGAGTCGGCAAAGAAGGCCCGCGACCAGGCGACCCCGGAGGGTCGATGGTACGTGGACTACTGGGTCGGCCGCCTGGAATTCGCCCGGCAGTACGTGGCGGCGGTGCAGGCGGTCCAACGGTCCGCCTCCGCATTCCGTTCCGGCGACCGCGCCGGCGCCGTCCGGGAAGCCGACCAGGCCATGGCCGTCCTGCGCAAGGGCCTGGAAGCCTATGTCCCGATCGTGCGCAACCGGACGGACCTGGCGGCCATCGCCCTGGTCAACCAGTCGTACCGGCAACTGTTTCAAAGGCGCTGGTCGGTGAAGACCTGGGGCTACTGACCGATTTCCTTCCTTCGACTCCGGCTGACTTCAAAAACGGGGATTTCATGGTCAAACGACGAGATTTCATGCGATATGTTGCCGGAGGAGTTCTGGTGAACTTCCTGGATCCGGCCACCGCCCGCGGACATGGAGGCGCGAGGAAGCCGGGACTGACCCTCCGGCCCTACGAGTGGGAAGGCCCCTATGCCGAGTTCCGCAATCGCGGAGCGCGTCATGACTGGCGCCTGTGTGCGGAATTGCGGGCTCCCTGGATGAGACCGGAGGAGCGCCTGATCCTCCGGACGTCCGAGATCGTGGGCTACGAGCAGGCGTATCTTTACGACGATCATTTCCCGCCCTACCAGCCGGAGGGCCGGGGAAAAGGGTATCGCCACATTCCTTTCGAGTGGCGTGAAACGAGCGGTGACGAGGAATTCTCGGCGGACTGCCCGGTTCCCGGACATGGCCGTTTCTGGCTCGATCTGTCGGCTCGAAGCGACTACCTGGACATCGGCCTGGGAATTCAGAACGGCCTCGACCGCCCTATGGGGAAGGTGGACTGGCATTTCTGCGTGGTGGGACTGGAGAGCCGCTTCTCCGACTCCGAACGGAAGCGAACCTACCTTTTCGACGAGGGCCGGCTGCGCACCTTCAACGAGCTGAGCGGTGGACCCAAGATGGAACTGTTCAATGTTGACGGGGCCGGCGGGTTCGTGCCCGTAGGACACGAAATGCTTCCCGTGAGTCCCGCCACCGCCGAAGCGCCCCTCGTGATCGTCGAGTCTACGGACCGGCAACACGTCGCGGCCCTGGCGTTTGAGCGCGCCTACAGCATCTACGGCGACCCCGTCGGGAACAAGTGCTTCCACGCCGATCCCTACTTCGGTTCCCTCATCCAGGCCGGCGAGGAACGCCGCATCAAGGGCCGGCTCTACGTCATGCCAGGAACGCCCCAGGATGCCCTCGACCGTTTCCGGAGCGACTTCCGATTCGGCGCGGGGTAGGCAACGATAACGCTGAAAGACCGTGGCGGGAGTGCTTCGACCCTTCCTGACGATCCCTTCCGACTCTGAACCACGGGAGTGTCTCCAATGAGCCAACGAGTTCGTTTCGGCATGCTCGGCACGGGCAACTTCTCGCCCTTTCTGGCCCAGTACATCAACGAGGTGGCCGAGGTGACGGCCATCTGCGATCCCAATCCGGAAGCCAGGGCCCGGTTTCTGGAAATGACGGGCCGCGACGTTCCCCAGTACGAAGACTACCGGCGGCTGCTGGAGGAGGCCGAGATCGATGCGGTGGCCCTGACGGGGCCGAATCACCTCCACAGGCCCATGGCGGTGGCCGCCGCCGGGTGCGGCAAGCACGTGTTCTGCGAAAAGGCCATGGCGCCCACGGTGCCTGATTGCTGGGAGATGGTGCGCGCCTGCCGCAACGCCGGGGTTCGCCTGATGGTGGGGCACAAGCGCCGGCTGCGTCCTCCCTGGGCCCGGATGATCCAGCTTCGGGAACTCTTGGGACCGGTCCACGCCATGTCCACCATCGGGTACTTCGACGCGCGTCAAGACGGCTTTCAGGGTTGGTGGACCCGGCAGGCCGAGAGCGGAGGAGTACTGGCCTGCTCGGGGGTCCACGAACTCGACTGGATGCGCGCCATGTGCGGCGACGTGGCGGCGGTGAGCGCCGTCTGCGGCCCTGGGATAGACTCCCGCTATGACTTCTCCGACTCGATCCACGTCCTGCTCCGCTTCAGCTCGGGAGCGACCGGCTTCCTGGGGGTGTCCCTGTCCTATCCCCTGACCCGGTACCGGCAGGTCTACGGCGCCGACGTCGTCTGCAGCCGCGGGGGAATGCGGCTGGTCACGTCGTTTCAGCACATCGACCTTTACTGGAAGCTGCTGACGGAAGCCGACGAGCACCATGAGCGATTCGAGGAGCCGGGCGGCAACCCCGTCGGCGCCGAGGAGGCCCTGCGGAAGGAGACTCGGGAGTTCGTCCACTGGATCACCGACGGCACCGACCCCTGTCTGACCTGGCGGGAAGGGCTCCGCTGCGTCGAAGTGATCGAGGCCGCAAACCGGTCCAAGAGCATGGAGGGAGAGTGGGTCCAGCTACCACTCTACCCGGGTCTGGAATGATTCGAG
>JAPOYZ010000028.1 GCA_026706325.1 Candidatus Aminicenantota bacterium | reverse complement strand
TGACATGGGTCAACTGGACTCTGCTCTCGTCCAAGGAATCGGGGTCCACGGCGAAACCGTGATTGTGGGACGTGATCTCGATCTTTCGAGTCACCAGGTTCTGGACCGGCTGATTGCCGCCTCGATGCCCGAACTTCAACTTGTAGGTCCGGCCTCCGTAGGCCAATCCCAAAAGCTGATGGCCCAGACAGATTCCGAAGACGGGTCTGTGCCCCAGCAGTTTCTTGACGTTGGCGACGATGTAGTCGAGGGGTTCCGGGTCACCGGGACCATTCGACAGAAAGACCCCGTCCGGGTCCATGGCCAGAACATCCTCGGCAGCCGTGGTCGCCGGGACGACGGTGACGTTGCACCCGCGGGAAGCGAGGCATCGAAGGATATTGTGTTTGATCCCGAAGTCGTAGGCCACCACTCGGAACTTGGACTCTTCCACCGGCCAGGAATAGGACTCGGAGGTGGTGACGAACTTCACGCAATCCAGTCCGGCCATCGTCGGATGGGCCAGGACTTTCCGCCGTATGGAATCGACTGAAGACGTGGAGATTCCGCCCCGCATGGCCCCCTTCTCCCGGATGCGGCGAACCAGGGCGCGGGTGTCGATCTCGGAGATGCCGCTGATGCCATGCTGCGCCAGATAGGCGTCCAGCGTCTGCTCCCCGCGCCAGTTGCTGAAGATGGGACTGCATTCACGGAGGACGAAGCCTTCCACGTGGGGCTTGGAGGACTCTCCATCTTCAGAGTTCGTACCGTAGTTTCCGATCTGGGGCTGGGTCATCACCACGATCTGGCCGGCGTAGGAGGGGTCGGTCAGAATCTCCTGGTATCCCGTCATGGAGGTGTTGAAGACCACCTCGCCCAATGATTCCGTGTCTGCGCCGAAGGCGACGCCTTCGTACACGGTCCCGTCTTCCAGATATAGAATCGCCCGTTTGTCCACTTCTCTTGGATCCTCGAATCAGGGAGGTCTGGTCGTGCCGGGTCCGTCTCCCGGCTATTCGATCATGCCCGCCTTGGAGACGGGCCAGTATCGGAACACGGCCTTCCCGAAAATATTCCGGCGCGGCACGCATCCCCAGTTTCGACTGTCGTTGCTGGAGTTTCTCCGATCACCCAGAACAAAGAACTGGTCCTCCGGAACCTTGGCCGTGTGATAATCGTGGTCCAGGTACTCAGGCCGCAAATAAGGTTCTTCCAAGCGCCGACCGTTGACGAATACGACGCCTCCTTTGATCTGCACGGTTTCACCGGGAATCCCAATGACCCGTTTGATGAAAGACTTGGCCGGATTCCTAGGGTACCAGAAGACCACGATATCGCCGCGTTCGATATTCGAGAAACGATAGGAAAGCTTGCTGACAAAAATTCGTTCCTGATCAGCCAAGCGGGGGGCCATGCTGGTCCCCTCCACCTTGACCGGCTGGACCACGAATACGACGATGAGGACGGCGGCGACTGCGGCGACGAGGATGTCTCGAGCCCAACCGCGCAACTCGTTGAAAACGCCGGCCAGAGACCCCTGGTTCTCGCTGTCCCGGGCCTCTGTCCGTTCCTGTCGGACCGCGGTTTCCGGCGGTTGCTCTTCCGGCATCTCCTCCTGGACCGCTCCCTCCAACGAGGCTCATTGATACCACAGTCCGGAAAGCGAACACAACCGGGCCGGCGAGCCCCACGCCCGCAGATTCCTTGGTGGACGAGGCGTGTTAAATCCAGTATAGCAATTCGTTGACAAACCCCGGAGTCTGCCGTGGACCCCGCCGGATAGCGGCAGGTTGCGGACCGGAAACAGGAGTACGCCGCATGCTGGTGCCCGGCCGACTGTTCTTGACGCGTGGTTCCGGACGCCACCGCGAGAAACTGATCAGTTGGGAATTGGCGCTCCACGACGCCGGGGTCTCCTCCTTCAACCTGGTTCGCGTCTCCAGCATCTTTCCTCCCAGGTGCAAGCTGGTCAGTAGCGAGGAAGGACTGAAAGCGTTGGTTCCCGGGCAAGTGGTGTTCGCCGTGCTCAGCAAGAATGCGACTTCGGAGCCCGGCCGTTTGATTGCCGCGTCCATCGGATTGGCCGCGCCCCGGGATTCGAACCGGCACGGCTACCTGAGCGAGCACCACAGCTTCGGAGAAACCGCGGCGACAGCCGGAAACCACGCCGAAGACGTGGCAGCTCAGATGCTGTCCGCGAGCCTGGGCCTGCCCTCGCGCGAGGATGACGCCGGCAACGACAGGACGCGGCGCTGGGAACGATGCGGCGAGTTCGCCGAAACCACCAGTATCGCCCAGTGCGCCACCGGTGACCGGGGCGGCCTGTGGACGACCGTCGTCGCGGCCGCAGTCCTGCTGCCGTGATCCGCCGGGGATAAGGGTCGCGAGGTGGCAGCCGAACCAGCCACGCCGGAAGGGATCGGCGCCCGGCTCAGACCTCCAGGACCTCACTCTCTTTCAGCCGGCCCAGATCATCCGCCTGGGCAATGAAGTCGTCGGTGACCTTCTGGACCTTGTCGTACCCGCGGTGCTCGTCATCCTCGGAGATGGCCTTGCTCCTGGAGAGTTTCTTCAACCGGTCGTTGGAGCTCCGGCGGATGTTTCTGACCGCGGTCCGGTGCTGTTCGGTCACCTTGCGGACATGCCTGGCCAACTGCTTGCGCCGCTCCTCGGTCAGCGGAGGGATGGGCACCCGGATGAGCCGTCCGTCGCTTGAAGGATTGAGGCCCAGATTGGAGGCCAGAATCGCCCGGGTGATGTTCTCGATCTGGGTCGGGTCCCAGGGCTGGATGGTCACCATGGTCGCTTCCGCCACGTGCAAGGTGGCGAGCTGGTTGATGGGCGTCAACGTACCGTAATAGTCCACCCTGATGGGATCGAACAGATGGAGGGAGGCGCGTCCCGTGCGGACCGTCGCCAACTCCCGGCTCAGATCCTCCACGGACTTTCGCATCCGGGTTCGGGTTTCGGTCAACACCTGCTCGATGGAGTTTCCGTTCATGCTGTCTCCCCCTTGAGCCGCTCGACGTCCCGGGCAAACCGGGCACGGCGTTTCAGTGGCTGATGACGGAACCAACCTTCTTGCCCAGAACCGCGTTCGTGATGTTCCCCTTCTGCCGGAGACTGAACACAATGATGGGCAGATCGTGATCCATGCACAACGATATGGCCGTTGCGTCCATCACCTTGAGACCTTTTTCCAAAACCTGAAGATAGGTCAGCCGGTCGTAGCGTTTGGCATCCTTATTGACTTGGGGATCCGAATCGTAAACGCCGTCGACTTTGGTCCCCTTCAAGATCGCGTCGGCCCGGATTTCCATGGCTCGCAGGGCCGCCGCCGTGTCGGTGGAAAAATAGGGGCTGCCGGTCCCGGCCGCGAAGATGACGACCCGTTTCTTCTCCAAGTGCCGGATGGCTCGCCGCCGAATGAAGGGCTCCGCAAGCTCCGAGACATGGATGGCACTCAGGACCCGGGTGTCGACGTCGTTTTTTTCGAGGGCGTTCTGCAAAGCCAGAGAGTTGATGATGGTGGCCAGCATGCCCATGTAGTCGCCCGTGGCCCGGTCGAACCCGGCCTCACTGACATTCACACCGCGAATGATGTTGCCGCCGCCGACTACGACGGCAGTCTCGACACCCAGTGCGTGAACTTCTTTGACCTGGAGGGCGACACCCTCCATCATGGCGGGATCGACGCCGAAGTGGCCCTCGCCCATGAGCATCTCGCCGCTGAGCTTGACGAGAAGCCGCCGGTAGACGGGTCGTTCCAGCTTGACCGGGCCTTCCAACGGCGCCTGGCTTTCCTGGGGCAAAACCGACTCCTGTGAATGCGAGGAACTCTCCGGCGTCGGTGCTAGAGCTCTTCTCCCACCTTGAACCGGCAAAAGCGACGGGCCGTGATGTTTTCCTTCAAAGTGGCGATCTTGGACTTGATGAGCTGCTCGACGGTGATCGAAGGGTCCTTGACGAAGGGCTGCTCGTAAAGGCACACGGCGGAGTAGTACTTTTCCAACCGGCCCTCGACGATTCTCTCGACGATAAACTCAGGTTTGCCCGTTGCCAGCGCCTGGTTTCGGTAGATCTCCTTCTCCCGATCGACCTCCTCGGAACCCACCTCATCCCGCCGAACGTAAAGGGGGTTGGAAGCAGCCACCTGCATGGCCAGGTCCCGGACAAGTTCCTGGAATTCATCGGTGCGGGCGACGAAATCGGTCTCGCAGTTCACTTCCAGGAGAACACCCAGCTTGCCGCCGGCATGGATGTACTGACCCACAGTCCCCTCGCTGGTGGCGCGGCCAGACCTCTTGGCGGCTGCGGCCAGGCCCCGTTCACGCAGGATGACCACGCCTCGATCCAAGTCTCCATCGGCCTCGACCAGCGCCCTCTTGCACTCCATCATTCCGGCGCCGGTCCGGTCCCGGAGCGCCTTGACCTGTGCTGCGGTTACACTCATTTTCGATCGACCTTCCCGCTGAAACGCTTGGTGCGCCGCTTCCTGTCGGACGCCCTGGCTGTTACTCGGAGGTGGGGGCAGTCGCTGCCGGCACCGCGGAAGTGGTACTGGCCGCCACGGCGGCATCGGGCGGTGTCGAGGTCTCCTGCGCCGCCTGCTCTTGCGCGGCCTTCTCCTGGAGCACCTTCTCTCGCAGAGCCCTCTCGCGAGCCGCCTTTTCCCGGGCCGCTTTCTCGCGAGCCGCCTTCTCCCGGGCCGCCTTTTCCCGGGCCTCTGCCAGACGGGCTTCCCGGATTGCCTTTCCGGCCAGGATCGCATCCGCGATGGTGGAAGTGAACAGCCTCACCGACCGCAATGCGTCGTCGTTTCCCGGAATCACGAAGTCGACATCGTCAGGATCGCTGTTGGTGTCCACCACGGCGATCACCGGAATGCCCAGCTTGGCGGCTTCCTTGACGGCGATGACCTCCCGGTTCGTGTCCACCACGAAG
>JAPOYZ010000211.1 GCA_026706325.1 Candidatus Aminicenantota bacterium | reverse complement strand
ACAGCGTTTCCACATTGTTGACGGCGGTGGGCAGGTTATCGAATCCGTGCGTGGCGAGGACGGGGTCATATTCCGTCTCCGGAAGGCGGTTGGCGGCGGTGGTCCTTCCGGGTCTGCTCTTCTGCCTCTTGGGCGTTGCCCAGGCGGGCGCCCCGGGCAAGGTGGATATCAGTCCGGAAGCCCGCGAGTTTTTCGAGCGGAACATCCGTCCGGCACTAGCCGACAACTGCTACGTCTGCCACAGTGCCGACTTGGCGCAGGGAGAACTGCGGCTCGATGCTCCCGCCGGCTGGGAGCAGGGCGGCAAGTCGGGGCCGGCCGTCATCCCGGGTGATCCCGACGCGAGCCTTCTGATTCGAGCCATCCGTCACCAGGGGCCGGGCTTGCCCATGCCCCTGGGCGGCGAACAACTGTCCGCTGATCTGATCGACGTCTTCGAAAGATGGGTGCGCCTGGGGGCGGCCGCTCCGAGAGACGCCGGGGGGCCGGGAGCGGTTTCGGCGGACGAGGCCCACGCCGATTGGGAGCAGGTCTACCAGGACCGCAGCCGGTGGTGGTCCCTCCAGCCGGTCTCGCAACCACCGGTTCCGCAAGTCCAACGGAAGGAGTGGTCGGAAGAGCCCGTCGATCGCTTTCTCCTCGCCAAGTTGGAAGCAAACGGCCTGACCCCGGCTCCGCGCGCTGATCGGCGCACCCTGTTGAGGCGGGTAAGCTATCTGCTGACCGGACTGCCCCCGAAGCCCGGGGAAGTCGCCGCCTTCCTCCGGAATCCCGACTTCGAAGCTGCGTACGCCCAGGAAGTGGACCGCCTGTTGGACTCGTCCCATTTTGGAGAGGAGTGGGCGCGCCACTGGATGGACGTGGTCCGTTACAGTGACACCTACGGCTATGAAACGGATGCCGAGATCAAGGGTTCGTGGCGTTATCGCAACTACCTGATCCGCGCCTTCAATGAGGACATCCCCTTCGACCAGCTTGTCCGCGAACACATCGCGGGTGATCTCCTCTCGCAACCGCGAATCGATGCCGCCAGGAAGATCAACGAGTCCATGATCGGTCCCACGTGGTTCCAAATGGGAGAGAATCGTCACGGCGACAGCCTGATGTTCAACGGCATCCACCAGGAGATGCTCGACAACAAAGTCGACACCTTCTCGAAGGCGTTTCAGGCGACCACGGTCGCCTGCGCCCGCTGCCACGATCACAAATATGACGCCATCGCGCAGCAGGACTACTACGCTCTGGGCGGCGTCTTCATGAGTTCGCGCTGGGTGACCCACACGCTGGACCTCCCGGAACGCAACGAGAAGTTTCTGGAGGAGTTGGCGGGCTTGAAGACGAAACTCCGCGGCCCGCTGGCGGACTGGTGGCTGGAGGAGGTGCGGCAGATCCCCCGGTACCTGATGGCGGCGCAGGCCGTCGTCGAGGGCCGGATGGATCCGGCACAAGCTCCGCCAGACCTGGATCGGGCTCGCCTCTCCGCGTGGGAGAAGGCGATCAGTCCCCGGCCCTTCGAAGGGCAGACCACAAAACAGGACGAGGAAGAAGCGGCCGAAACGGCTGCACGGGACACCATGTCCGGTCCTCTCTTTCCCTGGTTGGAAATCCAGGAATCCCTGCTCGAGGGTGAACAACTGGAATTGGCTTGGCGGAGTCTCGCTGGGGAGTATTCGCAGGCTCGCCGGGAACGAATCGAGAACAACGCCAGGGACTTTACCCTCGCCGCCGATTTCAGCCGCAGAGACCTTCCCGAGGGATGGTCGGTGGATGGAGTCGGAGTGCGCCACGGTTGGGTCGAAGACGGCGATTTCACGGTGGCGCTCAAGGGTTCCGGGGCGGTGGGAATGCTCCTGCCCGCCGGAATGTTCACACACGCGCTCTCGCCCCGGCTCAACGGGGCAGTCCGGACACCGTTTCTGAATCATTCCGGCCGGTCCTACGTCAGCATGGGGGTGATCGGCGGCGACTACAGCGCTCACCGGCTGATCGTGGACAATTCGTTCCGGACGGAGCGGCAGACCTATCTGGAGGACCATCGTCCCCACTGGATCCGCCATTCGACCCTGGCGGATCACAGGACCAATCGTTCGCCGAGCCCCGACGAGTCCGCGGAGACTCGGATCTACATCGAGTTGGCGACCAAGGCGTCGAACCCCAACTTCCCGCCGAGAGTGGGACTCGGGCCCGACATCTCGGCAGCCGAGGCCCGGGACGCCCGGAGCTGGTTCGGCGTGACCCGGGTGTTCCTGCACGACAAGAAGGAACCGCCCGCCGACGAGCTGGGCCGTTTCACGTCCTTGTTCAGCGGTGATGCGCCGGTCGATCTGCCACAACTCGCCGCCCGCTACGGAGAGTGGATTGCGGCGTCGGTGGGAGACTGGGCCGAAGGTCGCGCGGACGAAGAGGACGTCCTCCTGATCAATGGGTTGCTGGAAGCCGGACTGTTGCCGAACCAACTGCTGCCCGGCAACATGCTTGCCCGCAAAGAGATCTGGGATCTGGTCGCCTCCTACCGCGAGGTCGAGGAGAAGCTGGTCGACCCGGTGACGGTCCTGAGCATGGCCGACCTGGATCCCGGCCGCGACTATCGCCTCAACGTGCGAGGCGTCTACACGGATTACGGCCAGCGGGTGCCCCGCGGGCATATCCGGGTGCTGTCGGGCCAGTCCAACGGTTCAGACCCCAAGGGCAGCGGGCGCCTGGAACTGGCCCAGTTGATCGCCAGTTCCGAGAACCCCCTCACGGCCCGCGTCTTCGTGAATCGGGTCTGGCACTGGGTCTTCGGTTCCGGAATCGTCCGAACCCCGGATGACTTCGGTCATCTGGGCGACCGGCCCTCTCATCCCGAGTTGTTGGACTATCTCGCCGACCGTTTCGTCCAGGAGGGCTGGTCGGTGAAGAGGCTGGTCAGGATGCTGGTGATGACGGAGACGTTTCAGCAATCGAATCAGGCCAGCGCCCGGGCCCATGAGGTGGACCCCGTCAATCGGATGTTGCACCATTATCCGCTCCGCCGCCTGGACGCCGAGTCCATTCGGGACGCCATGCTCGCCGTCTCCGGACGTCTCGATCCTCAACTCCTGGGCGGATTCGTGGATCCTTACCGGCCCAAGAGCAAGGTGGTCAAGGCGGATCAGACCTATTTCTCGGGGCCTTTGGACGGGAACGGACGGCGCTCCATTTACCTCAGAAACACGATCATGGAGCCTTACAAGTTCCTGGAGACCTTCAACAAGCCCATTCCCAAGATGCCCACCGGCCGGCGCGACGTCACGAATGTGCCCAATCAGGCCCTGACCATGCTCAACGATCCCTTCGTTGCCGGGCAGGCCGAATTCTGGGCCCGCCGGTTAATCGCCGAATCGCACGGCTCGCTTGAGCAGCGGCTGACCAACATGTTCCAGCATGCTCTGGGACGGGAGCCGGAGGCGGGCGAGTTGACGACGTGGACCCGGGCGGTACATGATTTTAATGCTCTTCACCAGAGCCACTCTGACGGCAGTCCGTCCTCGGAGGACCTCCTGCAGTCGGTGGCGGTCTGGAAGGACACGGCCCACGCCATCTTCAATACGACGGAGTTCATATATGTACGCTAAAGGATGGAAACGTTACCCGCCCATCAGCCGCCGTGAATTGCTGCGCAGGACCTCCACCGGCTTCGGTGCCCTGGCCTTGTCGGCGCTGTTGGCCGAAGAATACGGCCTGGCGGCGCCGTTGATCGACGGCAAGACTCATTTCCCCGCCAAGGCGAAGAACGTCATCTTCTGCTTCATGGACGGAGGACCGAGCCACATCGACCTGTTCGACTACAAACCCATGCTGAATCAACGGCAGGGCGAGGAGATCGGGAAATCGGCGGTCTCGGAAAAATCGCAATCGACGGCCGACCGGGTCTGGTTGGGGACCCCCTGGGAGTTCAAGCGGCGCGGCAAGAGCGGCATGTGGGCCAGCGAACTGATTCCCCACATCACCAAAGTGGTGGACGAGATCTGCCTGGTGCGCTCCATGGTGGGTGAGGTGCCGCTCCACGGGCAGCAGAACCTGCTGATGCACACGGGACGCCTCACGGGGCGGTCTCCCAGCTTCGGATCGTGGGTCTCCTACGGCCTCGGTAGCGAGCGGGACAACCTGCCGAACTACGTCCTGCTGGACAACGGACTGAGAGTACCCAACGGCGGTTGGGAGAACTTCAGCAATTCCTTCCTGCCCGCTTCGCATGCGCCCAACGTGCTGCGGGCGCGAAACCCGGTGATGGAAAACATCATGCCGGCGGATCACCCGGCCGTGCAGCGCCGCAAGCTCGACCTGCTCCGCGAGCAGAGCATGAGGTTCGCCGCCACTACGGGAGACAGCGCCATCGAGGCGGTGATCAAGAACTATGAAACGGCGTTCCACCTGCAGACGGCGATGCCGGAACTGGCCGACGTGAGCGGCGAGTCCGAGGCCACGCGCAAGATGTATGGGCTCGACAGCACCAACGAATACAAGAAGTTCTACAGTCTGCAGTGTCTCCGTGCGCGGCGCCTGGTCGAGAGGGGCGTGCGCTTCGTGGAGGTCGCCTGTCCTCTGACCCATGCCAACAACTCGCCCTGGGACCAGCACAGCAACTTGAAGAAGTACCACGAAGAAAACTGCATGATCACCGATCAGGGTGTCGCAGCGTTGATCCAGGACTTGAAGCAGCGGGGGCTGCTCGATTCCACCATCGTGCTCTGGGGCGGCGAGATGGGCCGGACCCCCCATACCCCCAAGATCAAAGAGGGGGTGGGCCGCGACCATCACGTCAACGGGTACTCGATTTTCCTGGCCGGCGGCGGCTTCAGGCGCGGTTTCACCTATGGGACAACCGACGAATTCGGAAACTCGGTCGTCGAAAAGCTCACTTCGATCCACTCCGTCCACGCCACGATCCTCCATCAACTCGGACTGGATCACGACAAG
>JAPOYZ010000574.1 GCA_026706325.1 Candidatus Aminicenantota bacterium | reverse complement strand
AACCGGTGTCCAACCAGGCTGAGGATAGATATGGGGAAGCCATTTCGCACGACAGTGACCGGGAGCTATCCGCGTCCCGTGCAGCCGGAGGACACTCTCCGCAAGCCGGAACTCAGCCGTCTGGAAGCCGATGAGATCATCCGGTGGGCGGTCCGTGACCAGGTGGACGCGGGGTTGGACATCGTGACCGACGGCGAGGGCCGGCGCGAGAACATGTACTACTTCGTCCAGAAACGGGTCGACGGCGTCAGCTTCGAAGAGATGACCTTCCGGAAGTTCGGGACCGCCGGGTTCGGAATCGAGTTGGCGCAGGTGGTCGGTCCCCTCTCCAACCCCAGCGTCGGGCTGGCTCACGACTGGCGGGTGGCCCGGGATGCCGCTCCCGCGGGCGTCGAGGTCAAGCTCACCTGCATCGGCCCGCACATGCTGGCCAAATTCTCGGACAACCGCCGGCCGGATCTGTACCCGGACGACGCTGCGCTGGCGGCCGGCTATGCGCGCATCCTGAACCAGGAGTTTCGGGAGGCGATCCGGGCCGGTTGCGAGTTCATCCAGTTCGACGAACCGGCGTGGACCGCATTTCCTGAAGACGCGGTCTGGGCGGCGGAAACACTGAAGATTGCCACCGAGGGACTCGGCATACGATTCGGCCTCCATGTCTGTGGAGGAAACGCCTACCGCAAACGGGTCTACTTCGCCCGCTACACCGACATGGCCGAGGCCTTCCGCGCCGCTCCCGTCGACCAGTTCTCCCTGGAGCACTGCACCCTGGAATACGACATGATGCCTCTCTGGAAAAAACTGGACTTTCGGGGAGAGTTCGCCGTGGGAGTGCTGGATCAACGAAGCGACGGGATCGAGCCGCCGGAACTGATCGTCGAACGGACCCGGCCGGCCCTGGAGCATTTCCCTCCCGATCGCCTGCTGCTGGCGTCGGAGTGCGGCTTTCAGCACGTCCCGCTGGAGATCACCCGCAAGAAGCTGAGGACCCTGGTGGCGGGAGCCGAACGGGCTCGAAGCGTCCTGGTCCGTCCGTCCGGCTGAGGAGTCGAGAAAACCGTGGGCACCGTCTTCACACCACTGGACGCCGGCGTCTTCTTCGCCGCCCTGGCTTTGGTGATGGGCATCGGCCTGCTGGCGTCGCGGCGCGAAAACACGGCGGAGTCCTATTTTCTGGCGGGCCGCAACATCCCCTGGTGGGGCGTGGCCGGGTCCATCTACGGCAGCAACGTCAGCGCCAATCACATGATCGGGATGATGGGCATCGGCTTCAGCGTCGGTTTCGCCCAGAGCCACTTCGAGCTGGGAGCCATCGCCGGCCTCATGCTCCTCTGCTACGGGTTCCTCCCGGTCTATCGAAAGTTGAGGATCTACACCCTCTCCGAATACCTGGAGCGCCGGTACGACCAGCGCAGCCGCGCCGCCTACGCCATCATCCTGGTCATCACCATGGCGGTGGTCCAACTGGTGCCCGCCCTCTACATCGGCGCCCGATCGAGTTGCGTGCTCATGGGCGGAGCCGCACTCGAGGAGATCGGTCCGGAATCGATTCCTGGAGAGTTGGGGGACGCGGAGGCGGGGTCAGCCGGTTCGTCCGGCGCGCCGGCCAAGTCGAAGCTGGGCGTGAATCGTTTTCACTACAGCGTCTTCGTTCTGATCCTGGCCGCCATCGCCACGAGCTACACCATTTTCGGCGGACTCAAGGCGGTAATCTGGACGGACGTGATCCAATCGGTCCTGCTGCTGTTGGGCGGCATTCTCCTGGCGATTCTCACCTTTGACCGGCTGGGAGGTTGGAGCGCCCTGATGGACTTGGATCGAGCGGGGGCCGGAAAGATGCACCTCTATCTGCCCAGCGACCATCCGGACCTGCCCTGGACCGGGGTCCTGACCGGCCTGATGGCTCTGCACATCTTCTATTGGGGAACGAACCAGTTCATCGTCCAGCGTGCGCTGAGCGCCCGGAGCGACTCGCAGGCGCGTCTGGGCATCGTAGCGGCGGGGTTCCTCAAATTGCTGATCCCCTTCTTCTCCATCGCCAGCGGAGTGGCCGCCTTCTATCTCTTCCAGTCCGAGCTCCCGAATCGTTCCGTGGCCCCCGACACCGCCTTCACCGAGTTGATCGTTCTGGTGATACAACCCCTGGGATTCGGGCTCATCGGCGTGATCGCGGCCGGCGCCGTGGGAGCCATCCTGTCCTCCATCGATTCCATGATGAATTCGGCCGCCACCATCGTCAGCATGGACCTCTACCGCCGGTACCTAAACCCTCAGGCCAGCGACGCCCAAATGATCCGGGTGGGACGATGGTCCATTCTGGGGTTTGTCTCCCTCGCCAGCCTTTTCGCGCTTTTCGTCATCGATCCCAATTCGGAGAAGAATTTCTTCCTTCAGATCGTCGATTACCAGGGCTACCTGACCCCCGGGCTCCTGGTGGTCTTCCTGTTGGGGTTGTTCTGGCGGCGGACGACGCCCACCGCGGCCTTCGTCACCATCGTCCTGGGCGTCTTCTATTCCTGGGCCGTGGAGTGGATCTACGTCGCGTACCTGGCGCCATTTCCCGCGGTGGCGGCGGTGACCGGCGAGGTGCTCAACTTCTTTCACCGGGTCGTCGTGGTCGTGGTGCTGTGCACGTTGACGGCGGTTCTGGTGAGCCGCTTGGGCAGTTGTCCCGAGGAAAAAGCGAAGCTGACCTGGGCTGGAGTGCTCGCCATGTCCCCCGAGGCAGTCAGGAATCTGCTGGCGGGCCTGATGGCCTGGCTGGGGATCATGGCTGCGCTGGCGGCGGCTGTGGCCGCCGGGGGACTGTCCCCGTCAGCGGCGGCCCTTCTCGGTTCGGTCCTGACCCTGGGGATGTTCTGGTTGCTGCTGAGACGCCGGGCCCGGAGCCGGGGGCCGGTGAACCTGGTGTCCTGGGCGGTTCGCGAAGACCGATGTTGGGCCGGTTGCCTCTGCGCGGCCGCCGTCTTCTTCCTGTTCTATTTCTATTGACAAGGCCCGGCGGCTTTCTTGCCGCCGAATAGGAGGGGCGACTTTTAGTCGCCCTCTTGGGGGGGTTAGGGGGGACGCAGTCCCATAGGAGTTAACTAGTTTCGATTAGATCCTGTAGTATGGGGCTATGGGAAATGAATTGCCTCCGGGGATGAGGGAAGACTGGCGGCTGCTGGTGTCGTTCCTGCCGGTCAACTGGCGGGAACTGGCAACGAGTACGGGGGCGCTCAAGGGGCTGCGCAAGGACAAGTCGCCGGAGAACCTGCTACGGGTGCTTCTGATGCATCTTGGCTGCGGGCACTCGTTGCGCGAAACGGTGGTGCGCGCCAAGAAGGCGGGGCTGGCGGAGTTGTCATCGGTGGCGTTGTGGAAACGGTTGAAGAAGTCACGGGACTGGTTGCAGGCGCTGTGTCTGGAACTGTTCCGGGAGCGGGGCGTGGAGCTGGCGGCGGGCGGCGGATTGCAGATGCGGGCGATTGACGCAACGACGGTGAAGGAGCCCGGCAAATCGGGGTCGCTGTGGCGCCTGCATTACAGCGTGCGGCTGCCCTCGCTGGCTTGCGACTTCTTCCGGCTGACGGGGACACAAGGACGCGGCACGGGGGAGTCCCTGCGGCAGTTTCCGATCCGGGAAGGGGACTATTTGCTGGCGGACCGGGGCTACTCAACAGCGACCGGGATCGGGTACGTGGCGGACGCCGGTGGACGGGTGACGGTGCGGGTGAACACGGGTTCGCTGCAATTCCAGACCTCCGTGGCCCGACCCTTCCGGTTGCTGAAAAAGGTCTCGACGCTGCAACGTCCGGGCGACATTGGATCTTGGGCCGTCCGGGTCATCGCCCCCCGGGGAGTTCCGGTGGAAGGTCGCGTGTGCGCACTGCGCAAGACCGAGGAAGCGATCGAGATCGCTCACCGGAGCCTGCGTCAGACGGCCGCGAGGAAAGGCAAGAAACTGCAGCCGCAGACCTTGGAGTTCGCCCGCTACGTAATCCTCTTCACCAGCTTCCCGGCGGCGGATTTCCCGGTCGCTGAGGTGCTGGAATGGTACCGTGTCCGGTGGCAAGTCGAGTTGGTGTTCAAGCGCTTCAAGTCGCTGGCGGCGCTGGGGCATCTGCCCAAGCGCGACGACGAGAGCGCCCAGGCCTGGCTGTACGGCAAGTTGCTGGTGGCCCTGCTGGTCGAGCGGCTGATCGGCTACGCGATGGCCGTTTCCCCCTGGGGATACCCTCTGGCGGCCCCACAGCGCTTGGCGTGACTTCAAATTCGTGCTCCACCAGGTGCGGAGCGCCATCGACCCGCACTTGTCGCTGGCTGAGGTGCTCGCTAGTTGGAACGAGATTTCCGAGGAACTCGCCGACCCGCCTCGAGTTCGCTTGGCCCAACTGGAGTCCTATTTCAGCCATCCTTAAACAAGTTAACTCCTATGGGCTGGAAGCCCCCCTGTACACTTTCCACCTACCAAGTCGCGCAACAACAAGATGAAGAACCGGCGACAGGAAAGTCCCTCCGCACTCTTTCCCCGGCTTCACACCTTCGTCTGTTTCCGGACCGCCCTCCGGACGCCGGCCCGGAGCAAAGACGGAAACAGGAGTTTGACCAAGGGGAGGATTCCCATGGCTTTGGGGATGTAGAGGTTCCCCCCCGGTCCCGGAAGCGCTCCTGCGATTCGGCGGGAACACTCGTGGACGCTCACGCCACGCTGCCGGCGGGACCGATGCGAGGCGGAGCCCAGGGGTGACCCGTCGGCTGAGAGGGCCTGAGCCCGGAGCCGGGTGCTCCGGATCCATCCCGGCATCACGTTTAGAATGCGGACCTGGCCGTGCAACTCGGTCCGCAACGTTTCCAGGAGACCGTCCAGGGCGTGCTTGCTGGCGGTGTAGCCGCTGTGAAAAGGGACGCCCACCCGGCCTTGGACGGAGGATACGGCCACGATCATGCCGTGTTGTTCCTTCAA
>JAPOYZ010000609.1 GCA_026706325.1 Candidatus Aminicenantota bacterium | reverse complement strand
CTTCCGCAGCAAGGTCCGGCAGCGGCTCCGGCCAGTACCGGCCTCCCTCGAAGAACGTGCGCGCGTAGCCGAGAACGCTGGTCATATGCCGTACGAGCTCAGCCGGGGTCCGCACCTGACTGCCGGCTTGGAACGTGCCAAAGGATTCTGGAGCGCCGCGGAGCGCCTTCTGCGTCCGGTAGGCGAGCGCGGCAAGAAAATGCCGAAGCATCGCGCGCTTTTTGTTCATGACGTTACAGAACTCCGAGTAGTCATCGATAGATTCGCGAAATGCCCGCTCGAGATCCCTGGCCGTATTGGCCTCGAAGGTGATCACGTCGCGCGTGCCCAGCACTTCGCCATGGAATACGCGGGCTTCGGCGTCGTATTCGGCTCGGCCGACGTATCCCTTGTACTTCAGCATTATTCCTCTTCCGGCCCCAATGGGCCCACTGTTTCGAATTCCGTCAAAGCCGGAATTCGCCGTCGAATCGGATCCGGCGTCCCCCTTCCCGCCGCGAGATGTCGGCGCCGATCATGATACGGCACACGGCCACCGTGTCCTTCATCAGCTCGACGGGGCGCTCTCCCGTCCGGACCATGGACACGAAGTCGCCGAGCAGACTCCGCATCATGAAGAAGGGGTCGTCGGCCGGCAGCACCAAGTGTCCCCCGGTTCCGTGGAGCGACATTTCCAACGTCTTGGCCAGGGGATACAGGACCTGCAGAAGGGCAAGCCGCCGATCGGACCAGGTCACCTCCACCGACCAGTCTCCCCCCTGGACCTGGTGCCGGTTCCCGGCGCCGTCCCGCCAGGGAACGGTCTTGAGAGGTCCCGATTTTCCCAGAAAGGCGACACTCACAGGTTCCCGGCCCCAGAGTTGAACCAGGGTCTCTCCCATGTGCCAGCCGTAGCCGAACCAGTCCATGGCCGACAGGCCTCGGAACAGGCGGGCCGTCCCCACCGGGCCGGGTTCCGACTTCAGTTCCCGGAGCGCCGGATTGTAGCGAAGGTTGGAGCAGCTCATGAGAGGGTAATCCTCTCCCGCCTCGCTCCACAGTTGCCGCATCTCCTCCCAGCGGCTGACCAGGGGCCGGTCGAAGAAGATGGGGATGCCGCGTTCCAGGAAAGGCCGGGCCAGGGGAAGGTGGGTGCCTCCCTCGTTCTCGGTGATCAGGACGCCGTCCACTTCGTCCAGGAGCTCCTCCGGCCGATCCGCCACGTGGGGAATCCGCCCGATCCAGGCGGCGTGCTCCGCCTTGCGGCGGTCCTCGGCCCAGATCGACACCATCCTGGCCCCGGAGAGCCGCCGGTTCTCCGGCGGTTGGGCCTCCAGGTAGCGGACAATGTTGGGGTAGGCCTCCTTCAATCCCTCCCGGTCGTAGCCGTTGCAGAAGGCGGACATGGAATAGGGATGGCCATGGGAGACTCCCAGGATGCCCAGACGCAGATCCGTACCCGGCGGCATGCCGTCACCCGTTACTTAAATTGAAAAGCGAAGATCTTGGCCCGCCGCAGTTGAAATCGAAGCCGCACCGGTTCCCCGGCCAGATCCTTCAGATTCCGGCGGTTTCTCCAGGTGACGGTGTGCGCGATCGAGTTTCCCTGGAAGGCGTCGCAATCCTCCCGGCCGAATCCCGCCAACGGGTCACCGGTCGAGGCGTCCAGAACCTCGACCGTGACTCGCCCCTCGTCGCCCGCGGTCCGGGCGTTGATCTCCAATCGTTCCCCATCGAAAACCAGGGGCTTGGTGGTGAACTCCCCCTCCCCGGCCGTCAACGAGACGAATCCGTCCAGGCGCAACTTGGCCAGGTTGATGCTGCTCTCCTCGTTCTCCCCTCGCGGAAGCGCCCAGTGACCCTTGCGGTAGCCGATGTAGTAGAGCCAGATCTCTCCCAGGTCTCTCCGCACCACCGGCAACTGGGCCATGTAGACCATCCCCGCATCGTAGGTGTCGGCGGATCCGACCGGCAGGAACGGACGGCCGTTCCCCAACCGGCGCCACTTCCGGCCGTCCCGGCTGGCGACCAACTGGATGTCCACAGTGTCCAGCCACGGCGTCCGGGCGGTTCCCCGGACCGGGGGGATCCCCGGCTCCATCCCGCTGCAGATGTGGTAGCGGGTGAGAAAGGCCACGTACTGGTTCTCGTAGGGCAGGCACTCCAAGGTGTAGAAGCCGCCGGTGCAGGGAGCGTCCCTCTCGTCGGGCGGGATCAGGAGGTAGGGCCGGTTGACCTCCACCGGGTCCTTCATCCCCCGGGGCGCGTCCCACTTCAGGAAATCGGGACTGGTGGCGATGCCGGGAGCCCGTACGCGGCCCTCTCGCGCCAGGAATCGGGAATCGCCTTCGAAGAGGGGAGGCCAGAGCCGAATGTGGGCCACATACCGGCTTCGGGCCTGGTCCCAGAACACCACCTGGTGGGTGTCGTTGTTCATGTAGACGGGATTGACTTGGGGACTGGGATAGTTGGTCCAGCGGATCCCGTCGGGCGAATGGGCCGCCCAGACACCCCCCTTGACGGTCTCGGCGTGGAATCCCTCCTGACCCGGCTTGAGCGAGGGACGCCGGTAGAGCATCTTGTAGCGCTTCGCCGGGTCCTTTTCGTGGGGATCCTTGAAGACTCCCGGCGCCCGGACTCCTCCCGGCTTGCCGAAGACGAAATTGTGCTCCCGGGAGGCCCGCCCTCTGCAGAAGGGGGAACGGAAGTCGAACTGCCCCACGGCGGGAGCCTCCCAGTCGATGCCGTTGACGGAGGTGTAGTACCCCAGAAGGTTCTCCTTCCAGAGATAGTCCACCACCTGGTTCCACATCTTGTAGGTCTTCTCTTCCCGGTCGTAGATCAGGTTGCTGTGTCCGAAATCCATGTCGGCGCCCCAGCACCGGTCCATCTGCAGGACGGGGTTTCCGGCGTATTTCAGCGGCTGATTGACCAGCGAATAGACGCCTCGCCGGGACTCCACGACGCGGTCGTCCAGGAAGAGCTGCTTTTGCTTACCGACCTGAACCGGTTCCGGCTCGGCCGCCGTGGCGATCCCGCCGCCGGTCCAGAGAAAACAGGCCAGGAGACACGCCGGAAGGCGCACAGGTCCCGATTGCAGGCGTGGGACCGGAACTGGAATTGACTTGGAAACCTTCATGGCGATCCTCTTGAGACAATTTGGCGGAGGGACCGATCCGGATCGAAGCACGGCACGGTCCTCCTCCGGCACCGACCCTGATTCGGCTACATGGCCGTATACCCTCCGTCGACGACCAGGTTGGCTCCGGTCACGTAGCTGGACGCATCCGACGCCAGGTACAGGATGGCGGCGGCGACATCCCGCGCTTCGGCCATCCGGTTCAGCATGGTGCGGGCGCTGTAACGCCGGACGAACTCGTCCGTGACCGGCAGGATCCGGATACCTCCCGGACTGACACAGTTGCATCGCACCTTGGCCGGTCCGTAGTAGCTGGCCACGAAACGGGTGAAATTGATCATGCCCCCTTTGTGAAAAAAGTAGTCGGGAACGAAGGGACTGCGGTCCAGGCCCTGGTACAGGCTCCGGTCGGGTCCGATCCGGCCATGAATCGAGGCCACGTTGACGATGGAGCCTCCGCCGCGCTCCGCCATCACATCGCCGAACGTCCGCGTCACGGAGAAGAGGCCGGTTGCGTTGACCTGCATGCTCCCGGAGAAGCGCATCGGGTTATCGGTCCAATCCCCCATGCTCCGGTCCACCGCGGCATTGACCAGAACATCCAGTCCGCCGTCCCGATCCAGAATGGCGGTCTTCAGATCCCGGATCGACTGCTCGTCCCCCTGGTCCAACGGGACCGGAATCACGGCCAGGCCCCGTTCGGCCAGCGTGTCTGCCACGGTCCGCATCCGGTCCACCCGGAGGTCGCCTCCGTAGACCGTCGCCCCGGCTTCGGCCAGGCCCTGGATGAAGGCCGGCGCGTGCCGTCCCGCCCCGCCGGTCACGAGCGCCACTTTGCCCTGCAGGGAGAAGCTGTCGAGTATTCCCATATTTTGACGCGGAGTCAGCGAAAGCGAAGGGCGAAGAGATCGGCGTCCTGGAGCGCAAAGCGCAGCCGCACCGGGCGGCCCGCCAGGGAGGAGACGTCGGGCCCTCCCGTCCACCGGACCTCCCTTTCCAGCTCGTCGCCGAAGACCACGGAGCAGTCGTCGAGGCCAAAACCCTCCAGGGGAATTCCCGCCGCGTCCTGCAGCTCTACCCGGACGCTCCCGGCGGCCGAAGTCGAGAAGTTGAGGGTGAGTCGCCCGCCCTCGAAGACGAGAGGCCGGGTGACGATCTCGCCTCCCGCCATGGGAGCCGTCACGGCCACGAAGCCGTCGATTCGAAGGGTATAGCGCCGGATGTTCGTGCTGTTGCCCCTCCAGTAGCCCTCGTTCACGTAGACGGAGAGCTCATTGGGAGCTCCCTCCATATGGCTTCGGGTCTCCACCAGACCCCAGTTCTGATAGTTGTCCCCGTAGACCCAGTTGTCCACCGGCCTCAGTCCGGGACGGACGAAGGCCTCCTGCCAGCGCCGGAAGCTGATCCGGTCCCGTCCGGCCATGAAGATGCCCTCCGTCAGAGCCGTGCCGTACCGAACATGGACCCCCGCTCTCAGTCGCCGGTGCTCCTGCTCGGAAAGGGCCTTCATCGAATCGGTCCATCCCCACTCGACGTAGCGGGTGGGAAAGCCCAAAAGGATGTGGGGAGCCCGGTAGTAGGGCAGGATCTGGTTGGTGTAGAGCTCCTCGTCAGGCGCACCTGGGTAGCTGAGCGTGACGGGGTCGGTCCAGTCCAGAAAGTCCTGGGAAGTGCCGGTCAGGATGTCGCGGATGCCGCGCCTTCCGCCGGGGTCGTCGTCAAGCTTCCTGAAGTACCGGTGGTACTCGCGGTACTCGCGGCGCACCGGATCCCAGAAGGCCAGGTTCTGGGAATCGAAGGCGCCCTTGGTGATGACCGGCCGGTCGGCCATGAGGTCCCAGTGGATGCCGT
>JAPOYZ010000096.1 GCA_026706325.1 Candidatus Aminicenantota bacterium | reverse complement strand
TCGACTGGGACCGGGACGCCACGGCGCGCTTCTCGGAACCCGACGAGAAGGCTCATGGCCGGATCGAGCGGCGTCAGATCCAGGTCCTGAAACCCCTTCGGGGCCTGATCAACTATCCTCAAGTCCGGCAAATCTTCCGCGTGACCCGCCAGCGAACCCAGGTCAAGACCGACGAAGAATCCCTCGAGGTCGCCTACGGCATGACCTCGTTGGAGCCGGCACAAGCGGACGCCGAGCGGCTGTTGGCGCTCAACCGTGGTCATTGGGTCGTCGAGAACCGCAACCACCGTCCCCGCGACACCACCTTCGGGGAAGACGCCTGTCTGATGCACACCGGCCACGGACCGTGCAACAACGCCATCCTCAACCAGACGGCGCTGGCGATCATCTTCCATCACGGCTTCACCCAGGTCCAAGCCGCCGTTCAGCACTTTGCCATGGACCGGAACCAAGCACTTCGTGCTCTCACCGAGTCGGGCTGACCCAGCCGTCGGCGCCGTCTCCTGTCCCCACTCCACGTACCGGCCCTCGATCCGGGGATCCTCAGATTTGGTCCCGGTCGTTTCGGTCCCATTGGGGCCTCAAACCGGTCCCTTCTGCCTGGACTGACCTCCATGTCCATGCCCCGCCACTCCTGATTCCCCGTCCTCTTGGACCAAGGACCCCGAAGAACCTGTCTCCCCTCTCCTCACGTCGTGGAAAGCACTCCACAATTGAACAGAGTGAGATCGCCCTCGAAATCGCCGCTCGTCCGCTTGACCTGGGTTCTTTTTTCGTTAAATTGGATAGGATCTACGAGGGAGGAGAACATGACCTTCGTCATTGCTGAGCCCTGTATCGGAACCAAGGACACGGCCTGCGTGGACTCCTGTCCGGTTGATTGCATCCATCCGCGCGCGGATGAAGTCGAGTTCACCGATGCCAAAATGCTCTACATCGATCCGGTGGAGTGCATCGATTGCGGCGCCTGTGTGCCCGAGTGCCCGGTAGAGGCCATCTTCCCGGACGACGAAGTTCCCGAGGAGTGGGATCACTACCTCGAGATCAACGCCCAGTGGTACGAAGAGACCGGTTACAATCGCTGAAACCGCTCACATGCCCCGGTCCCAGCTTCCGGTTCCCCCCCACTTCGATCCAGACCGGGTCGATGAGGTCTGGCGTGTTCCCTATCACGAGAGAGCCCGGGAAGCGGCGGAGTGGAGAATCCGCTACGGCGTCACGCCTGCCGCCCAGGACCGGATACGGATCTGCCTGGTGGCCGTGGACGTGCAGAACACCTTCTGCATTCCCGGGTTCGAGCTCTTCGTGGGGGGAGCGTCCGGACGCGCGGCGGTGGAGGACAACCAGCGGCTGTGCCGGTTCATCTATCGGAATCTGGGTGTCATCACCCGGATCTGTCCGACCATGGACACCCACCGTCCGGTGCAGATCTTCCATCCCCTGTTTCTGATCGACGAGGCCGGAGAGCACCCCGAGCCGTACACCGTCATCTCAGCCGGGGACGTGAGGCGGGGCATCTGGCGGATCAATCCGGTCGCCTGCTCCCAGGTCGGAATGGATCCGGAGACCGGGCAGGCTCATCTCCTCCACTACGTCAGCCGGCTTCAGGCGGAAGGGCAGTATCAGCTCACCGTCTGGCCCTACCACGGGATGTTGGGCGGGATCGGTCATGCCCTGGTGTCGTCATTGGAGGAGGCGGTCTTTTTTCACAGCGTCTGCCGCCAGAGCCAGCCCGATTTCCAGGTCAAGGGAGACTCGCCGTTGACCGAGCATTATTCGGTTCTGGGTCCGGAAGTGATGGAGGGGGCCGACGGCGCACCCATCGGCGAGAAGAACCGGACCCTGTTGGAGTCGCTCCGGTCGTTCGACGTGGTGATCGTGGCGGGACAGGCCAAGAGCCATTGCGTGGCCTGGACCGTCGACCATCTCCTGGAGGAGTGCTCGGCCGGTCCGGAGGATTTCGCCGGGAGGGTCTACCTGCTGGAGGACTGCACCTCACCGGTGGTCGTACCGGGCGTCGTCGACTACTCGGAGGACGCCACGGCCGCCTTCCGCCGGTTCTCCGGCGCAGGAATGCATGTGGTCCGGTCCACCGACCCCATGGCAGCCTGGCCCGGCATCCCGTGATTCCCGCCGCCGGCTGAAATGCTCTTCAACAGCTTCCACTACATCCTCTTCTTCCTGCTGGTGCTCCTCGTCGTCGACGCGGTCCGCAGGCGGCGGTTTCAGCACGTGTTCCTGCTGCTGGCCAGCTACTACTTCTATTGCGTGTCGTCGACCTGGTACGTCCTCCTGCTCCTCTATTCCAGCTTCCTCGACTTCTACTGCGGGCGGGCCATCGGGAATTCGACCCACTTGCGGACCCGCCGGATCTTCCTGGCCGTCAGCATTGCCGGCAACTTGGGGGTCCTGGCCTATTTCAAATACACCAACTTCGCTCTCGCCAGCGTGGAGGCGCTGTTCGGCAGCCTGGGCTTCGGCGTGCGGCTCCCGGGATGGGAGATCTTCCTGCCCATTGGCATCTCCTTCTACACCTTCCAGAGCATGAGCTACACGCTCGACATCTACTTCGGCAAGCTGAAGCCTGTGGACTCCATCCGGCAGTTTGCCCTCTACGTCTCCTTCTTTCCCCAGTTGGTGGCCGGGCCCATTGTGAGGGCACGCCATTTCCTGCCGCAGCTCGCCCGGATGCCCATGGTCGACTGGGACCGGATCCGTTTCGGATCGACGTTGATCCTGTACGGGCTCATCAAGAAGGTCTGCGTGGCCGACAACCTGTCGGGATTCGTCGAAACGGTCTTCCACGGAGATCCGACTCACGATTCCCTCTGGGTGTTTCTGGGCATCGTTGCCTTCGCCATCCAGATCTACTGCGACTTCTCGGGGTACACCGACATCGCCATCGGTTCGGCCCGGGTCATGGGCTTCCGTTTTCCGGACAACTTCGACTTTCCCTACTTCTCGCACAACATCACCGAGTTCTGGAAACGGTGGCACATCAGTCTTTCCAGTTGGCTCCGGGACTACCTCTACATTCCCCTGGGCGGAAACCGGAAGGGCCGGCCGCGGCAACTGGTGAACCTGATGGTGACCATGCTCCTGGGCGGACTCTGGCACGGCGCCGCGTGGCACTTCGTGCTCTGGGGCCTGTACCAGGGGATTCTGCTCATCCTCCACAAGCTCCTGATCTGGCGGCGGCCGGCATCCGGGTCCGGAATCTGGAATCCCCTGAAGATCCTGGGGACCTTCTATCTCACCTGCATCGGCTGGCTCATCTTCATTCTCCCGGACCTGGGCACGCTGTCCTTCTACGTCAGGAAGATGATTTTCTGGGACTTCAACATCGCCGGGCTCCCGGCACTGATCGACAGCCACCCCCTGCCCCTTTTCCTGATCGCGGTGTTCGCCTTGATCCATCTCCTCAGCTACCGGATGGGCCGCCTTTCCCGTCGGCTGGCGTCATCGCGAACCTTGAGCTGGAGCTGGATCATGTTGGGAGGTCTACTGGTGCTCTATCTGTTTGCCGGGGGGCAGGCGAGTTTCATTTACTTCCAGTTCTGATCTCCCGGTCCCGGCGGAAGGGCTTGAGGGGGAGGATATAATTGGATTGGGACGAAGGAGCCATATGGTTGTAGATCCGTTGGCAAGGGCAGTCGGAGGCCGGAACAGGGATCTGCCCGGCCTCGCCAAGCGCCTGCTCAAGATACTGCTGGGTCTGGTGCTGACACTGATTGCGGCCGACTTCATTCTGTTGGAGATGAATCGGAGGTTGCTGGTTCTGCCCCAGTTCGACATGGAGCTTCTGCCCTACCACGACCCCCGGGTGACCCGCCGGAACGCGCTGCTCCGGGCCTATCCCAACCCTCCCAAGGTCATCTTCACCGGCGACTCCCGCACCAAGAACGGCATCGTCCCCGAAGTCGTGGCCCGCACCCTGGGAGTCCCCCACCAGACGCTGTTCAACTTCGGCACCGGCTCCCAAGTGGCCCGTTTCGCCCGGGAGGCGTTTCTTCCCCATCTCCTGGACATTGGGATCCTTCCTGAATTCCTGGTTTTCGGGGTGAGTCCCGACTGGCCCCTGGAGAAGCGCAAGCAATGGAAGCTCATTGACCGCTACAGGGAATCGCTCGCTTATCGGTTGGAACACGCACCCGCCTCCGGCGGCGACGCCGTCGAGAGTTCCATTACCCGTCTCCTCTCCTACCGTCTCGCCCTGTTTCGCTACCGGAACGACTTGATCGAACAGGAACTGCTTCCCGGTCTGCGCTGCTGGTTCCTGGACGACTGCTACCGGGATGCGAGAGACCCCCGAGCCATTCCGGTTCACTTCAAGGATCTGGAACGGCGCTCCGGCTTCAAGACCGCCTGCGGCTGGGGTCCCCAGCCCTATGACGGCCACATGACCGGGGAGTTCGTCAAACGCGCCCGTTTCGACGAGGAGATTCGTCTGGACGAGGAGAACCTGGTGGGTTTGTTCGAGGCGTGCCGGAGCCAGGGGATCACGCCGCTGCTCCTCATCATGCCGGTCCACGACACCTTCCGCCGGGTCCACGATCCGGTCATGTCCCGGAACCAGGCCCGGCTGGAGGAACTGGCGGCCCGGGAGAAGGTGGGCATCCTCCGTGCGAAGCGCGACTACAGCGACCGGGGCCTGTTCGTGGACGGACATCATCTCTCTCATCGGGGCGCCGTCTACTTCAGCGCCGATCTGGCTCAGGCCCTGTCCCCACATCTGAAGGTCTCCCGGCGCGCCCGGGCCAGAGGGCGCGCCTCCACCGAAGACCTGGTGAGGTGGATGTACGATCTCAATCCCCAGATAGAGACCCTCTGGGGCCGGAGTGCGGAGGAGGCTCTGGGCCTTTCCGGCGACCGCGTGGGAAACCGCCGACGCGCCCGGAACCTGAACCAGTGACCCCCGGCGTTCTGCTAGCAGTCCGTGGTGAAAGTCCCGCGAGCACCGAGACCGTTCCTGCGCCC
>JAPOYZ010000388.1:4543-5018 GCA_026706325.1 Candidatus Aminicenantota bacterium | reverse complement strand
CGACGCGGCGCGGTCGGCCGCGATGGCGGCATAGGCGCGGGCACTCTCACTGTCGAAGGTCAGGATGCGTCCGGCAAAGTCCTCGCGCAGCATACCCTCAATTTCGGCAGCGAGCCGGTCCCTCCGCATGCCTGCCGGCAGGATGGCAACTCCGTATCGGAGTTCGGCCTCACTGATGACGGACAGGAATACATTCGCGGAATACTGGCCGGCCAACCAAGCTTCGACCTTGGGATTGGGGTGGGGACGAATCAACTCCGAGACGACGTTCGTGTCGAGCAGGATCATAGTGCACGGCTCAGTCGAAACGGGGCGGATCGCGCATCGGCTCGCGGGGCGGCAATTCCAGTTCGGCCCCACCCAGAGGTGCGAAGCGGGAACGGATGGCGCTTGCCAGGTTTAGGGGTGGGGAAAGCTCATCGCTGAGTACATGGTTCAGGATCTGTCGGACTTCCTCTTCCATCGAACGAGCGTG
>JAPOYZ010000388.1:0-4533 GCA_026706325.1 Candidatus Aminicenantota bacterium | reverse complement strand
ATGCTGGCCATGATACCCCTCCCGCAGATACCCTATGGAAATGATATCATTGATGTCATTGATGGTAAAGAAGACGACTGAGAGTGGAGACTCCTTTCGTCACACCGACCAGGGGCCCCGGTATTCCTTGGTCAAGAGCCGGTTCGCCTCGGGGTGGTTGGTGATGGTCTCGGTCTCCGGATCGAACTCCAGCACCTTGCCCGTCCGGTAGGCGACCTCGCCCAGGTGGACCAGCGCGCAGGACCGGTGGACCTGGAGGGCCGGAGCCAAGGGCTGCTGCCGGGTCCGGACGCAGTCCAGGAAGTTGGACAGGTGTGTGCCTTTACCCCGGTCGCGGACGGCGTCTCCGACTCCCATGGAGGGGCCCTTCTCTTCCTTTCGGCCCAGATAGACCTGGAAGAACCCCCGGCGGGAGAAGACCATGAACCCCTCGGTTCCGTAGAAGGCGTTGCCGCTGTCCACGCCGAAACTTCCGTAGGGGGTCCAGGCCCGGTCTTCGTAGATGAGCACCTTACCCTCGGCGAAGTGGTAGGCCACCATCATGTTGTCGGGAAACTCCCGCTCCACCCCTTCCAGGTGAACGCGGCTCCCGTGCGCCGTGATGCGTACCGGATGGGTCTCGGGAGCGAGGCCGAAATGGGCCATGTCCAGGTCGTGAATGCCGTCTCCGCCGATGTCTCCGTTGCCGTAGTCGCGGTACCAGTTCCAGTTGCCGTGGAAACGGTTGGGATTGAAAGGCCGCTTGGGCGCGGGACCCAGCCACATGTCGTAGTCGACTCCCGGCGGGACCGGGGCGTCCGGCACCGCCTTCCGGTGGTTGTGCCGCTGCTTGTTCCAGGCCTTGGACATCTTGACCTCGCCGATGACCCCCGCATCCAGGAGTTCACGGGCCTTGGCCGTGACCCGGCTGGAGCGCATCTGGGTGCCGTGCTGGACGATGCGGCCGGTCTCCTCCACCGTATCCACCAGGACGCGTCCTTCCCGAAAGACGTGGGAACCCGGCTTCTCCAGGTAGACGTCCTTCCCGGCTCGAAGGGCCGGGACCGCCATGGGGACGTGCCAGTGATGGGGCGTGGCGATCACTACGGCGTCGATGGAGGGGTCGTCCAGGACGTGCCGGAAGTCCTTGACCAACTTGGGCGACTGTCCGGTGGCGTCGTGGACCTTCTTCGCCTCCCGCTCCAACATGCTCTGGTCCACGTCGCAAAGGGTGGCGCAGACGGCATCCGGGACCTCCACGAGACGGCTCACGTGAACGCGGCCCATGCCCCGGAGTCCGATGACGGCCGCCACGACCTGATCGTTGGCCGAGACTCGGCGGGCCGAGACTCGGCGGGCCGTGGCCGCCAGAGACGAGACCGTGGCCGCGCCTGCGACCGACACGTTCATGAATTCCCGGCGGGTGACGCTCCTCATGCCTTTCCTCCCTCCCGGCTCGGCCTGGCTCCGGCCTGGACCTTCCGGATCATCCCGCTGAGCCTCTGGTAGTTGATCTTCATGGCATCGATCCGGGTTCCGCCCGGTGGAATGAAGTGGGTCGCCAGCGACAGGACCGCATCCGAACGATGGTCCTGCAACCGGCGGAGGATCTCCGGGTAGTCCACGTCGCCGTCACCCAAGGCGCGGTACTCGAACTTCAGGTTCAGGCCGTCCATGACGTGGAGGTCCTTCAGGTGCAGGCCGTGCAGGTAGGGGCGAATATTGTTGAATCCGGCGGTGGCCACGTCCCATTCGCCCGAGTTGAAGTTGTCGGCCGGCCCCCACATGACCTTCAGCCGGGAGGAGCCCACGGCCTCCACCACGCGCCGGAAGTTGCCGGTGGTGTTGGTGTAGTTCCAGGGCATCATGGAGAGCGCCACGTCCACCCCGTGCTTTTCGGCCGCGTCCGCCACCAGCGTGAAGGCCTCCACCAGCTTCTCCATGTCGACCCTGGCAATGTACCCGCCCCGGGTCAGCCAGCGCATGGGCCAGGTCGGCTTGCCCGCCTTGTACTCTCCGGGCCAGGCGAAGGTGAAGGACCCGACGGCGCCGACGCCGATCCGGGAGGCGATCTCCATGCACCGCTCCAGCTCCGCCAAGTGGGTCCGGAACCCTTCGTGTTCGGTGAGCTTGTCCTTTTTCAGATCGGTGAGATGGATGTGCTTGAAGGTGGATCCGGCGCTCAGCAGGAAGATTTCCAGGCCCTGGCGCTGAACCCGTTCCGCCATGCGGTCCGCCTCGGCATCGCTCATCCGGGCGACATCGACCTCATCCTTGAGCTGGTTGAACCAGACCGACTCCACCCCGATCTCCTTGGCCGTGGCCAGCGCCTCGTCGAACGGGAGTTGAAGCTCGGGCAGGTACATCCCCAGCTTGAACCGGTACCGGTCCATTTCCGCCGGGGGACCCGGCGCGGGACGGGCTTCCCCGGAGGACGGGGCCAGCCCAAGGGCCGCGACTCCTCCCAGAGCGCTGCCGGCGTTTCGAAAAAACTTCCTTCTCTTCATCGGTTTCCCCCTTGACAGTCAGCGGATCAAGTCGTCACGGAACTTCAATCGTCAACTCAGGAGATGTTCGCCGCCCGGCCGGGATTCCGGATCAGGATAGCGTCCACGGCGCCCTGTCCGACTCCCGCCCGCCGCAGTCGCGGCAGAAAATCGCTCCAGAAATAATCGTATCCCCTACCGCCGTTGGCCCGCAGGTGGGAGAGACGGCAGGTATCTGTGGCCACCAGCAGTTGGTCCTGGTAACCCAATCGGACAAGCGAGGCCAGACGGAGCGCCCGGATCTCATCGGTCGGGCAGCCGGGCCACTCGTCGATCCAGCCGATGAGATCGAATTCCACGTAAGCGCCCCGGTCCAGAATGGGCAGATAGTATTCCAGGTCCCTTTCCTCGTCGTCGTGGTAGTGGGCGTCACAGTGTCCGATGACCACGCGGGACAGGTCGGCTCCCGCTGCCTCCAGGACGTTCAACTGGGCGTGGCCCGCCCGTCCCAGGCAGGCGTGGGTGGAGATGAGGGCGCCGGTCCTCTTCTGGGCGCCGGCGGCCGCCTGAAACACCCGGGTCTCTCCTTCCGCCAGACGGTATCCGAGGAAATCAGGTTCAGGCCGGTTGTGGCTTCCGATCTCGCCGATGAAGCCGGCCGGAATGCCCGTCCCGCCCTCCTCGATCTCCCGAACGAAAAAGTCCTCGATCTCATCAACGGTAGCCGTGTGCAACCACCCGGGGTAGCTGTCCTCCTGGTAAAAGGCGATGCCGCGAACGATGTGGACGCCGGACGCTTCGCTGATCCGGCGCAGGGCCTCGGCGTCTCCGTCCAGGTCCACCGGGGTCACCTCCAGGATGCCCCGTCCGCCGGCTGCCGTGAACGAACCCAGTTCGCGGACGATCAACTCCCAGTCCGTCATGGCATTGTCGAGGTTGCCGGAGTGGCGGGCGATGTTGCAGTAGAGATGCTCGTGGGCCAGCGCGGGTCCGAGCTTGTCTTCCGGTATCTCTCCGAGGACGGTACGAATCATCCTTCAATCGAATTCGAGCGGAGATCGGCCGTGGTCAGATTCGCTCCAAATGCGGGTCGGCCTCGATCACGGGACCGGAGAGGATTCGGGAAAAGATCAACGCCAGAACCAGCACCAGAACGACGCCGAACACGGCGAAATAAATGAACCAACTGTTCAGGTTCCGGAAAGGCGAATAGACCTCTTCGTAAGGCTCCTGAACCACCAGGATCCAGTCCAACTCCGCCATCCGGTCCCGGATCCGAAACTGCGGCAATCCCAAAAAGACGTGGCGTTCCTCCGCCGGCAAAGCCCGAATTTCGGTCGCTTCGACGTAGCGCCGTCCCGGTTGCTCCAAAGAGACGGCCTCCGCGAACCGGTAGCGCACCGTCCGTTCCGGGCCCAGAATCCCTGTGCCGTCGGCTGCGATGAGGACCGCCTCGGAGTTCGGCCCCAACCGGGTCGCACCCACCAGAGCCGAGATCTCGTGGGCGTCAGCGATCGCCTTGATCACACCGATGACCTCGTTCGAGGCGGGATCCCGAACCGGGTAGGCAATCTCCATGCCGTAGACGTTGGCGCTCTCGTCGAACTGGATGTCTCCGTGGAAGGGGTTTCCCTGCCCCTCCTGATAGGCGCGCTGCCACCACCGCTCGTCTCCCTGGAAATAGTCGCTGGTCTTGTTGCTGGCGGCCACCAGGCGCCCCATGGCATCGGTGACCAGGATCTCCCGGAAATCGGCGGTGATGCTGTTGAACTTGCGGACGAATCGGGACGCTTCGTTGTTCAGGATCCCGGACTGCAACCGGGAGTCTTCCGGGTCTTGGGTCAGCCAATCCCCTTCCCTTTCCTCAACTTGACTGTCGAGATCGGTCCCTTCCAACCGGTTCCGGTTGGAAGCGGACACGGCCTCCAGAATCTGGGACACCCGGGTCAGGTTGCCCACCTCGTTGCTGATCCGCTCCAGGTAGTTCATGAGCTGGGTCTGGGCGCTGTCGGCCGACTCGCTGAAGTGGTTGGCCACCACCTCAGTGTAGGTCGTCCGTGCGCCGTTG
>JAPOYZ010000594.1 GCA_026706325.1 Candidatus Aminicenantota bacterium | reverse complement strand
CTTTGGACTCTGTTCGGGTTGCCCCCCCGGAGCGATTCGGCTGAGGTGACGGAACTCCTGCGGCTCAACAGCCGGGGCGTGGCCTTCATGGAACAACTCGACTACAAGGCTGCCGGCAACGAGTTTTCCCGTCTTCTGGAACTGGACCCGAATTTCGTGCCCGGCCACGTGAACCTGGGCGTCGCGCTGTTCAATCAGCAACTCCACGAGGAAGCCGCCCGATCCTTCCAGCAGGCCTTGGTGTTGGATCCGGAGCAGATCCAGTCCCACTACATGATGGGCCTCATCTATCGGAACCAGGACCAGGCCGCGAAGGCGGCGGAGGCGTTCGGCGAGGTCGCCCGGCAGGATCCCCAGGATCCGTCCACCCAGTACTACCTGGGCCTGCTGAGTTCCCGTGGCCGCCGCTACGAGGAAGCCATTGGCCACTTCCGAAAGGTTCTCTCTCTGGAGCCGTACAACGCTTCGGCTCACTACAATCTGGCCATCGCTCTGACCCGGAGCGGCCAGGCGGAGGAAGGCCGCGCGGAGATGGAGAAGTTTCGAACCCTCCAGGGCATGTTCGGGGCCACGACACTGGGACTCCAATACCTGGAGCAGGGACGCTATGCCCTGGTGCTGGAAGATCTCGACGACTACCTTCCACAACCATCCGTCGAGAGCCGAGAGGAATTCGTGGTTCAATTCCGAGAGGACGGGGCGTCTGCGGGGCTGAACTTTCGACACGATGGCCCGGGGAAGGCCGTCTCCGAAGTGTCGTCGGTCCAGGAATTGGAGGATGGGCTGGTCCCCTGGGTCGGATCGGGAAGTTCCTTCGGCGATTACGATGGAGATGGTCACGAGGACCTTTTCCTGGCCAACGCCGGCCCGGGTGGAAGCCGGAGTTCCCTCTTCCGAAACCGGGGAGACGGCACGTTTCAGGAGACGAGCCGTGAGGCGGGGCTCGAACGAGCAGGAAGGACCATGCATGGCGTCTGGGGAGACTACGACAACGACCAGGACCTGGACCTCTACCTCATCAACTACGGGCCCAACGTGCTCTACAGGAATGAAGGAGACGGCCGCTTCATGGACGTCACGGAGCATGCGCGGGTCGGCGACCCGGCCTGGGGAAGCGGGGGAGCGTTCGTCGACTACGACCACGACGGAGACCTGGACCTCCTGGTGACCAACCTCACGGTGCGCCCCGAGAGCCTTGAGTCCGGGACCCGGTTTCCCCTGGATTTCCCGGGAGCGAGCAACTCGCTGTTCCGCAACAACTCCGACGGGACCTTCACCGACGTCAGCGAATCCTCCGGCTTGGCCGGGGAGCAACTGCAGACCTGGTCTTCCGTCTGCACGGACTTCGACAACCGAAGGGACATCGACTTCTATTTCGTCAATCGGGGCGCCCCGAACCAGCTCTTCAGCAATCAGCGGGACGGGACCTTTGTGGACATGGCCGAAGCGGCCGGCGTCGCCGGTGACGGTGACGGCGTAGGCGTCGGAATCGGAGATTTGGCGCACCGTGGGGTCCTGGACCTGGCGCTCCCCGCGCTGACCGGATCCGACTTCAACCTCTGGACCCAGCAAGCGAGGAACCGCCGGTACGTTCGCCGCCAAAACTGGATGCCGGAAAACTGGAAGACGCCGGGTCACGTGCACACGGCCCACCTTCTGGACTTCGACAACGACGGCGACCGCGACCTCCTGCTCGTCTCGGCTCCCCTGTTCACCTCGAACTGGGAGGATCCGCGCCGCAATTTCCACCTCCTGGCCAATCACCGGGGCCGTTTCCAGGACGTGAGCCGGCAGGCGCGCCTCGATGAATTCCGCGGCCTCCCGGTGCGGGGCGTGAGCGCCGCCGACTACGACCGGGACGGAGACCTGGACCTGGTCGCCAACGTGAACGGACGTCCTCCCCTGCTGCTGCGGAATCAGGGGGGCAACCGCAACAGTTGGGTCTCGGTGACCGCCCGCGGGACCAACAGCAACCGCAGCGGCATCGGAACCAAGGTCGAGATCCGCAGCGGCCGCCTCCTGCAGAAAGGAGAGGTGCGCGGCGGCTACGGCTTTCTGAGCCAGAATTCGGCCAGCCTGCACTTCGGACTGGGCCGCCGGCAGGACATCGACATCGTCCGGCTGCTGTGGCCCGGCGGGGTCCTGCAGTCGGAACTGAATCAGCAGGTGAACCAGGCTCTGGAGATCCAGGAGCTGGACCGCAAAGGGACGAGTTGTCCCATCCTCTACGTCTGGAACGGAGAGCGCTACGTCTTTCAGACCGATTTCCTGGGAGGGAGCGCCTACGGCTACCTGCTGGCGCCGGGGACCTTCAATTATCCCGACACCGACGAATACGTGAAGCTGAACCGGAGCCAGGTGGGTCTGAAGGACGGACGCTTGGCGGTCACGCTGAACAACCAGTTGGAAGAGTTGATCCTGTTCGACCAACTCGAGGTGGTGGTGGTGGACCATCCGGACGACTACGAGATCTACCCGGACGAGAAGCTGCTCCCGGGACCTCCCTATGCCGGCTTTCGGATCCTGACCTTTTCCGATCCAAAGCCGCCGCTTTCGGCCACCGACGGCAAGGGCCGAAATCTTCTGCCGGCCCTCAGCAAACTGGACGGAAAATACCCGGACCTGTTTCGCAACCTGCCCTTCAAGGGGTATGCCGAACCTCACGACCTGATCCTGGATCTGGGCCAGGTTTCGGGAGAGAACATCCTCCTCCTGCTGGACGCCTGGATCGACTATGCGGACAGCACCAGCAACCTGGCGGCCTCCCAGGCGGGTCTGAGCCTGAGTCCCCCGGTCCTCCAGGTTCAGGATGGGGACGGTGCCTGGGTGACCGTCATCGAGCGCATGGGCTTTCCCGCGGGCCTTCCCAAGCCCATGACCGTCGATCTCTCCGGCAAGTTCCTGAGCGACAGCCGGAAGGTTCGGATTCGAACCAACATGCGAATCCACTGGGACCGGATTCGGGTGGACGCCAGTCCTCCCCGGCGCGACTTCAGGACTTTCCGGCTCAGTCCCCAACAAGCCGATCTTCATTACCTGGGGTTTCCGGCCGGGATCGGGAAACCTCTCCTGGGTTATGACCGCAGCCGAATCCTTCCCACGGCTTCCTGGAAGGCGCACATCGGCAACTACACGCGGTTCGGCGAGGTGAGTCCGCTGCTGCTCGAACAGGATGACATGTTCGTGGCCACGCGCGCCGGCGACGAGATCGAGGCCTTCTTCGATCTGGACCGGATTCCTCCTCCCCCCGAAGGATGGGTGAGGGATTTTCTGGTGTACGTGGATGGATTCGGCAAGGATATGGACCTCCATTCGGCCTCCCCCGACACGGTCGGTCCGCTGCCTTTCCACGGCATGAGCCGATTCCCGTACGGCCCGAACGAGCGTTATCCGGACACGCCGGCTCACCAACGCTACCTGCAGGAGTGGAACACCCGCCGCGTCGACCGCTGGTACTGACCCAACAGGAGACCGTTCCCATGAGCCCGATCCTCGCCGCCCTGCTTTGCTTCTGCCTCTACCTGATCGGCTTCAAGTTCTACGGCAAGTATCTGGGCCGCCGGATCTTCCGGCTGGATCCGAACGCTACGACGCCCGCCCATGAGCTGAAAGACGGAGTGGACTACGTCCCGGCGAACCGGTGGGTGCTGTTCGGACATCACTACGCCTCCATCGCCGGCCTGTCCCCCATGCTGGGTCCCGCCATCGCGGTGATCTGGGGATGGGTCCCGGCCATGCTCTGGGTGGTTCTGGGCACGCTCTTCATCGGAGCCGTCCACGACTTCAGCGCACTGGTGATCTCCATGCGCGCCAAGGGAATGTCGGTGGGCAAGGTGGCCGAGGACATCGTGGGTCCCCGGGCCAAGAGCCTGTTCCACATCATCATCTTTTTCCTCATCGGCTTGGCCATGGGGGTCTTCGTCCACGTCTCGGCCACGCTCCTGACCACTCAATACAACCCTCAGGCCGTCTATCCCAGCGGAACCCTCATGGTGGTGGCGCTGGTCGTGGGCTGGCTCGTGTACAAGCGCAACGCGTCCATCAAGAAGGCCACCGCCGTTGCCTTCGCCGTGACCCTGCTGAGCGTCTGGATGGGTGTCCAGCTTCCCAGCCCCGATCTGAGCCTGGGGCAGTGGAGCGTGATCCTGCTGGTATACAGCCTGGCCGCTTCCGTGTTGCCGGTCTGGTCGCTGCTGCAACCCCGGGACTACATCAACTCGTTGCTTCTGTACCTGGGATTGTTCCTGATCTACGCGGGGTTCTTCTGGCTCGGTCCCGAGTTCGCGGCGCCGGCCGTTCAGACCCACCCGCCCGGGGCTCCCCCCATCTTCCCCTTCGTCTTCATCGTCATCGCCTGCGGAGCCGTTTCGGGATTCCATGGGCTCGTCTCCTCGGGGACCACGGCGAAGCAAATCAGCCGGGAAACCGACGCCACCTTCATCGGTTATGGGGGCATGATCGGAGAATCCCTGTTGGGACTCGTCTCCGTGCTGGCCTGCACGGCGGGTTTCCTGACGCGCGATCTCTGGATGGCCCACTACCAGAGCTGGGACATGGCCCTGGGCCTGGGACCGAACATGAAGGCGTTCATCGACGGGGCCGCCCTGTTCATGAGCCAACTGGGCATTCCCCTGGAACTGTCCAAGGCCTTCGTCGCCCTCATCGCCATCTCGTTCGCCCTCACCACGCTGGACTCGGCCACCCGGCTGCTCCGCTTCAACATCAGCGAGATCGGCGAAACCCTGGGCGTCGGGATTCTCTCGAACCGTTACGTCGCCTCTCTCGGGGCAGTCGCCACCATCGGATTTTTCGCCTTCTATCGAGTGGACGGAAAGGCCGCCGGCCTGGCGCTCTGGCAACTGTTCGGGACCACGAACCAGGTCCTGGCGGGGCTCACCCTGCTGACGGTGACGCTGTACCTGATGCACCGCCGGCGCCCGTTCTGGTATACGGCCGTCCCCATGCTCTTCATGCTGGTCACCACCCTGGTGGCCATGTCCTACAAAATGGCCGATTTCTGGG
>JAPOYZ010000625.1 GCA_026706325.1 Candidatus Aminicenantota bacterium | reverse complement strand
GACGACGATGACGACGGCGCGGACGACGATGACGACGGCGCGGACGACGATGACGACGGCGCGGACGACGATGACGACGGCGCGGACGACGATGACGACGGCGCGGACGACGATGACGACGGCGCGGACGACGATGACGACGGCGTGGACGACGATGACGACGGCGCGGACGACGATGACGACGGTGTGGACGATGATGACGACGCGGACGACGATGACGATGGCGTGGATGACGATGACGACGGCGGATCAAGCGACGACAGGCACCACAATGTAGGCCACAACGGGCGACTGGATTTTGCGCAACTCGGAACTGGAGAGACCACTGAGTCGGAGTTGGTATTGATGAACGTGGGGACCACGGAGGTCCGTCCTACCGTCTATTTCTTCGACCGGGACGGCGACCTCATCGACGCAGAGTCGATGGTAAAGACGGTAGACAACCTTGAATTCCGCCTGGACGGCTCCGTGAGCAGCCACGTCCCATTGGCACCTCTGGAAGAACTCTCCATCCTGACCCGCGGACTTCAAGCGGACCAGAGGCCCCTGGAGGAACTGGCAATCTCGAGTCCCAATCGCCAAAGGGCGTTGACCGGAACGATCCGCGTGGAGGCGAACGGCCCTATCGGTGGGATCTTGCGATTGAACGTCCCGGAAGTCGGCGTGGCCGGAGTACCGGCGAGTCCTCCTACATGGGATGCCGTTTTCCCTGCTCGCCGGATGGAGGAAGGAATCCGAACGGCGATCTCGATCCGCAATCTGAACCAACGAGCGATGGTCGTGACCTGCCGATTGATGCAAGCCGGAGTGGTTTTAGAAGGAACCGAGGTCCCGCTCGCCGGAGGAGCGCAGGCGGTGGAATTCATCGACGAGATGTTCGATCAGTCCGACACCTCGAATTTTGCGGGATCGATCCGCTGTACCGCGTTGGACGAACAGAGGTTCGCGGGTGTGGCGCTGGAAATGGATCCCCGGAACCGGATATTCGCAACTTTGCCCGCCATTCTGTTGGACACGACGGTGCCTGAAGGCCGCGAAGCGACTCTGGATTTTGCGCATTTCGGAAACGGGTCGACCGTTCGATCCGAGTTCATGTTCTTCAATGTGGCAACCACAGCGATCCGTCCCAATCTCTATTTCTATGACACGAAAGGGAGAATGATCGCTCCGGAAGCAGTGGTGGATGTTGAAGGAGATTTGAAGGTTCAAGCGGACGGCGCGTTGAGTATGCAAACCGAACTGGGAATACTGGAGGAGTTGACGATCTCGACACATGGGCGCGGACCGGTTGTGACCGGTTCGGTGAGAGTGATCTCCGACGGACCGATCGGGGCAATCCAGCGGTTCTCAATTCCCACCATCGGCGTGGCCGGTGGAGGTCCCGGCCCGACGGTGCGGGATTCGCTGTCGCCGGTGCGAACGCATTCGGACGGACTCCGCACTGCAGTCGCGATCCGTAATCTGGGTGACAACACAACGGTCGTGACCTGCGAATTGATGCGAAGGGGACAAGTGCTGGATACGGCGGAGATCCCCCTGGCGATCAATGCACAGGCCGCAAGCTTTATCGACGAAATGTTCTCTCGTGCTGATATCTCCGAGTTCGAAGGGTCGGTGCGCTGTTCAGCGCCGCCGGAAGACCTGTTCACCGGAGTCGCCTTGGAGATCGACACCGCCAACCGAATCTTTTCGATGTTGCCCGTCGTGCGAGTGGCGGGCCAGACAACTCCTCAGAACTAGGAGCCTGCGCGACCTGCCTGGACCCGGTCATCAGCCGCGGTTGACATTTTGCGTGCCGCGAGCTCAGTTAACCCACATTTCCTGGGAGGGAAATCGGCACTGAGTCCCCAATCCCAGAGAACCGCCGCCGGAGGAAAGCGATGATTCGACGCGACTTCCTGACCGAGCCAGCGGACCCGGCGCCGATCGCCCTTTTCCGAATTTTCTTCGGATTCCTCATGGGCATTGAGGTTCTGCGCTACTGGGCGTATGGGCGCATTGAGCGATATTACATCGAACCGGAGTTCCTGTTTCCCTTCGTGGAGGGCATAGGTTCGGTTGGCGAGGGAATGTACCTCGTATTCGTACTGATGGGCGTATCCGCAGTGTTCCTGGCGATCGGATTCCATTACAGGGCCGCATCCATCGTGTTTTTCATCCTATACACCTACACCTTTCTTCTCGATAAAGCTCAGTACAACAATCACTACTACTTGATCTGCCTCCTGGGTTTTCTGTTCGTGATGACGGATTCCCACCGGACGCTCTCCGTCGATGCTTGGCGGAGAAACCTCGCATGCCGGGTCCCGGCTTGGCAGGTTCATGTCTTCCGCCTGCAATTCTGTATCGTCTTTCTCTACGCCGGAATCGCCAAATTGAATCCAGACTGGCTCGCCGGAGAACCTGTGAGAAGTTGGCTGGCAGCCAAGTCTCACTATTTCGCAATCGGTCCTCTTCTGGTGAAGGAGTGGTTCGTCTATCTGTATGCCTACGCAGGGCTGGTCTTTGATCTCTGCATCGGGTTCATGCTGCTGTGGCCACCGACTCGCTCAATCGGGTTGGTGCTGCTCATCGGGTTCAACTTTCTGAACAAGTGGTTCTACAACATCGGCATTTTTCCGTACCTTACGGTCGCTGCCTTCGCCGTCTTCATGGATGCGTCCACGATAAGATCGATTCCGCACCGATGGTCCGAGAGCGGCATCGGAAGGCGCACCGCGAGCTTGTTTCGAGTCCTGGCCCGGCGCCGGTCCGGTTCCCGTGCACGAGGGTACGTCGTCCTGGTTTTCGTTCTGCTGCAATTACTTGTCCCCTTGCGCCACTTCTTGATTCCCGGAAACGTGAGTTGGACGGATGAGGGTCACAATTTTTCCTGGCGTATGAAACTGCGAGACAAAAGTGTGCGTGAAATCAGGTTTTTCACAAAGGATCCACACAGCGGAAGAATCCGTGAGCTCTCAACTGAGGATTTGACCAGACGTCAGAAGATGAAGATGGCCGCCAGACCGCACATGATTCTCCAATATGCCCGACATCTCGCCGAAAGGCTCAGACAGGAGGGAATTGATTCTCCGGCCATTTACGCGCGGGCGCTGGTTTCACTCAACAGCGGCGAAACTCGTCCCCTGATCGACCAATCCGTCAATTTGGCCGAGGCAGAGTACAAGCTCTTCGGACACAACGACTGGATTACGCTGTACTAGAAGTCTGCGCGGCAGGAAACCGAGATCAGAACGACGGACTCCCGGCAACGAGTCTTGACAGTTTCCGAGGCGCCTTGGTAGCTTCGGGCGCCTCATGAGCACCTACCAGGTCGGCGATTACCGGCAGACTTACGCCAGTTTTAGCCTCACCCGCCCCGAGCGCTACAACTGGGCCTTCGACGTGTTCGACCGTTGGGCTGCCGACCCACACAAGGTGGCCATGCGTTGGGTCAGCGACGCAGGAAAGGTTCGGGAGGTCACATTCCGGGAGTTCTCCCGGACCTCGACGCGGTTCGCCAACGCACTGGCCGGCCTGGGCCTGGAACCGGGAGAGCGGGTTTTCGTCATGCTCCCGCGGGTCGTTGAATGGTGGGAGGTCCTGCTGGGCGGGATCCGGGCGCTAGCCGTCACCGTGCCCGGCACCACCTTGCTGAGGCACAAGGACATCGTCTACCGGATCAACGCCTCGGGGGCGTCGGTGGCCGTGACCGATGCCGTCAACGCGGACAGGATCGAGGCTGTGCGGCCGGAATGCCCTGGCTTGCGGCACGTCATCGTCGTGGGCGGCGGCCCCGGCTGCCTCGTTTATGAGGACCTGCTGGCGAAAAGCTCCCCCAGCATGGACCATCCCCGGAATCCCTCGACCGATCCCCTCATGATCTACTTCACGTCCGGGACCACCGGACCGCCCAAGATGGTCCTGAACGACCACGCCAGCTATCCGAAAGCGCACATCATCACCGGCAAGTTCTGGCTGGACAACCGGCCCACGGACCTCCACTGGACGCTGTCGGACACGGGATGGGCCCAAGCCGCCTGGACCTGCCTGTTCGCACCCTGGAACATGGGGGCGGCGATCTTCATCTGGGACCACCGGGGACGTTTCGATGCGGAGCGGACCCTCCGCATGCTCCACGATCACCCGATCACGACCTTCTTCTCCCCTCCCACCGCCTATCGGATGATGGTTCAGGAAGATCTGTCCCGCTGGCCGGCCCGGGCCCTGCGGCACTGCCTGGGAGCCGGGGAGGCGGTCAATCCCGAGGTCATCGCCACCTGGAAAGGGGCGATGGGCCACCATATCTGGGAAGGCTACGGTCAGACCGAGACCGTTCTCTGCGTCGCCACGTTTCCGGGCATGGAATACCGGCCCGGATCCATGGGAGTCGCCTCTCCCGGATTCCGGATGGGGGTGGTGGACGACTCGGGGAATGAAGTCGGTCCCGGAGAGGAGGGAGAGATCGCCATCCGGGTGCGTCCCGACCGGCCTCTGGGACTCTTCTGCGGGTACTACCGGAATCCGGAGGCGTCCGCGAACTGTTTCGTCGGCGACTGGTACACCACCGGCGACCGCGCCATCCGGGACGAGGACGGCTACTTCTATTTCGTCAGCCGCACCGACGACGTCATCAACACCTCCGCCTATCGCGTCGGGCCCTTCGAGGTGGAGTCGGCGTTACTGGAGCATGAGGCGGTGGCGGAGGTGGCCGTGGTCGGGAGCCCCGACCCGTTGCGGGGAGAGATCATCAAGGCGTTCGTCGTGCTCGGTCAGTCCGCCCGGCCCTCGGAAGATCTGGTGCGCGCACTCCAAGCCCACGTCCGCAGCGTCACCGCTCCCTACAAGTATCCTCGCGAGGTGGAGTTCATCGAAGAACTGCCCAAGACCATCAGCGGAAAGATTCGCCGCAACGAACTCCGAAGGCGGGAGCTGGAGAAGAAGGGCGGCTGACCCTCCTCTGACCGCCGAAAGCTGACCTCTGATGCCCTTTTCCGAAGACCATGAACTCTTTCGCGAGTCTCTGAGACGCTTCGTGCAGGAGGCGATCCTGCCTCACGTGGAG
>JAPOYZ010000117.1 GCA_026706325.1 Candidatus Aminicenantota bacterium | reverse complement strand
GGGAGCGAACTCCCGCACCCGGAACGTCGCCGCGGTCTCCGGATCGTCGATCGCGATCTTCCGGAAGGTGCCGTCCTTCTTCCTGTTGGTGGGGACGTAGGTCAGGTTGTACTGGCTTCGCAGCTCCGTGTCGATGGTCTTGAAGGCCTCCGCCAGGTTGTTGCTGGAATGGGGGAAGAAGACGGTTCCGCCGGTGCTCTCCGTCAGTTTTTCCAGGGCGTCGTCGCCTTTGGCGTCCTCGCCCGCTCCGAACCGGGTGGTGCTGATGGCGTAGATGGTGGATTCGGCCAGGTAGGCCATCCGGAGCGTCTCGTCGAAGCTGTGGACGCTGGTCAGGTCCGATCCGTCCGAGAGGACCAGGATCGTCTTGCGGCCGTACTCCTGCAGCATCTTCTGCTCCGAGATCAGGTAGATGGCGTCGTAAAGGGAAGTGCCTCCGCCCGCCCTCAGGTTGTCGATCTCGGCCAGTAGCGCGTTGGGGTTGGAGGTGAAGTCGTGCAGCAGCGTCACGCCCGTGTCGAACTCCACCAGCAGCGCCTTGTCGGTGGGCCGCATCACGTCGAAGAGGAAATCGGTGGCCACCTCCTTCTCGAAACCCAGCTTGAGCCGGACGCTGGCGCTGGCGTCCACGCAGATGGCGATGGTCAGCGGCAGGTTGGTCTGGGCCGCGAAGTTGGTGATCCGCTGGTGGCGTCCGTCCTCCTTCACGATAAAGTGTTGCGGCGAGAGGTTGGTGACGAACCGGCCCGTCTTCTTGTCATGGACCGCCACCAGGACGTTCACCGCCTCCACCTCCACCCGGAACGGTTCCAGCGAATCGTCTGTGGCGCCGGTGTCCGACTGGGCCGGGAGGCCGGTCGTCAGGAACAGGACGATCAACAGTCTGGAGATGAGGTTTTCTGGGGACATGAGCCAACTCATTATTCCAAAACCGCCAGAACTGCTTCAAGCTCCGGCGGAAGGGGACTCTCGAAGCGCACCCGCCGGGCCGTGGCGGGGTGGACGAAGGCCAGGGAGGCCGCGTGGAGGAAGTGGCGTCCCAGCTTCACCATTTCTGAACCGCGGATCGATTCGGGCAGTCGACGAAGCCGCCGGCCGCCGTAGGTGCCGTCTCCCACAACCGGGTGCCCCAGGTGGGTCAGGTGAACCCGGATCTGGTGCGTCCGTCCGGTGTGGGGCGCGACCGACAGGTAGGTGAAGCCCGGATGCCGCAAGAGCACCCGGTAGCGGGTCAGGGCGGAGCGCGGCTTGCGGGTCCGGGTCGAGATCCGGGTTCGGGACCGGGGATGCCGACCCAGCGGCACGTCGATCTCGCCGCGGCCCTTCTCCACCGCGCCGTAAACCAGCGCCAGGTACCGCTTCCGGACCTCCCGCCGGGCGAACTGGCCGGAGAGATGATCGTGCGCCCGCTCCGTCTTGGCGACCACCAGCAGACCCGAGGTCCCTTTGTCCAGCCGGTGCACGATTCCCGGCCTGACGGTCTCCTCCCGGCTCAACTCTTCCAGATGGTAGGCCAGGGCGTTGGCCAGGGTCCCGCTCCAGTTGCCGGCTCCCGGATGCACCACCTGTCCCGCCGGCTTGTCCACCACCAGCAGGGAGGAGTCCTCGTAAAGCACGTTCAGGGGAATCGGTTCGGGCGTCAGGCCGGTGGGCTGCGGCGGGGGCGGGTCCACCCGGATCTCGTCTCCCGGACGCAACAGGTAGCTGGGCTTGCGGCGCCGGCCCAGCACCAGGACCCGGTTTTCCTCCACCCACCGCCGGAGGCGGCTCCGGCTGAACCGGGAGAGCCGGCGGCTCAGATAGGCGTCCAGGCGCCGGCCCGCTTCGCCGGAGCTCACCCTGAGGCGGATGGTTCCGGTTCCGGTTTCTTCAGCTTCAGACACGGCGGGCCCGAACCGGGTTTCGTCTCATGTAGCGGTAGAGCAGCAGGGCGCACGGAACCAGCAGCAGGCTGATGAACTGGGAGGTGGAAAGGGCGCCTCCGAAGACGAATCCCCGGTCGGCGTCGCCCCGGAAGAACTCGATCGCGAAGCGCAGGATCGAGTAGCAGAGGAGGTAGGCGGCGAAGACTTGACCCTTGAAGCGCCGTGCTCCGTGCAGCCAGAGCAGGAAGAGAAACAGCGTGAAGGTGGCCAGCGACTCGTAGAGCTGGGTCGGGTGCAGCGCCACGTTGATGGGCACCCCCACGACGCGATGGGCGTACTCGCTGGTGAAGGTGACTGCCCAGGGAAGCGAGCAGGGCTGTCCGTAGTCGCATCCGGCCGCGAAACAGCCCAGGCGGCCGATGGTCTGGCCCAGGGCGATGGCCGGCCCCGCGGCGTCGGCCACCGTCCTGAAGTCCATGGACGGTTGCCGGAGGACATAGAGATAGCTGGCGGCCATGGCGCCCAGCAGTCCCCCGTAGTAGACGCCTCCGGCCTGCCAGAACCCCAGGGTGAAGAACCTCGAGGGGTCCTGCATCAGGTAGGTTTCCCAGTCGGTGAGGATCATCAGCAGCTTGGCGCCGACGATGGCCGAGAGGATGATGATGAATCCCAGGTCCCAGCTCCGCTGCCGCGGCACTCCGTCGCGGGCGCCCAGCCGGGCGAAGAGAAAGATGGCCGACAGGCAGGCGGCCGCCAGCAGCGCCCCGTAGGTGTGAAGGGTCAGGGGGCCGATTTCCAACAGCTTGGGAAACATGGTGGTCGAAGAGTCGAAGTGGCGCCCGTCATACCGCTGAGGTCAGGATGGAGAATTGGATGGGGCGCTTTCTTGTTGCCTGTTTTTATTTTCCCATTTTTCCATGTTGCATTGGGAGTGCGGCGGGAGCGGCGACAGGAAAGTCGCCGTTCCCGGTCGGCGGCAAGAAAGCCGCCGCTCCACGTCGCCGCTCCTGCTCGGCGGCAAGAATGCCGCCGCTCCCACTATTTCTTGTCCCGCTTGGCATCCTCGATCACCTTCTCGGCGCAGTGCGGCGGGACGATGTCGTAATGGGACGTCTCCATGTGAAAGCTGCCCCGGCCTCCTGTCATGGAGGTCAGCGTCGGCGCATAGTTGAGCATCTCGGCCAGCGGCACCTCGGCCTGGACCACCTGCATGCCCGTCTTGATGTCCATGCCCTGGATCCGTCCCCGCCGGGAGTTCAGGTCGCCCATGATGTCGCCCGAGTTCTCCTCCGGCACATAGACCTCCACCTTCATGATGGGCTCCAACAGCACCGGCCGGGCCTGTTCCATGCCTTTCCGGAAGGCCAGCGATCCGGCGATCTTGAAGGCCATCTCCGAGGAGTCCACTTCGTGGTAGCTGCCGTCGTAGAGCGTCACCTTGAAATCCACCACCGGGTAGCCGGCCACGTACCCCCTCGCCGCCGACTCCACAATCCCTTTTTCCACGGCGGGGATGAACTGCCTGGGGATGGACCCGCCGAAGATCTCGTTATCGAATTCGAATCCGGTCCCTCGGGGAAGCCCTTCCATCCGGATCTTGCAGTCTCCGAACTGTCCGTGTCCTCCGGTCTGTTTCTTGTGCCGCCCGTGGACGTCGGCGTTCCCCGTAATGGTCTCGCGGTAGGGCACCTTGGGCGGTTTCAGAATGACGTTGACGCCGTACTTGCGCTCCAGCTTGGCCACCGTCACCTCAACGTGCAGTTGCCCGGTGCCCGAGAGCAGAAACTCCTTGGTCTGTGCTTCGCGGCGAAACGAGATGGAGGGGTCTTCCTCGATCACCCGGGCGATGGCGTTGCCGATCTTGTCTTCGTCGCCCCGCGACTTGGGCTCCACGGCGAAGCTGATGGCGGCTTCGGGAAACTCCACCTTGCGGACGATGTTGGGGGCCGTGGGTACCGAGAGGGTGTCGCCCGTGGCCGTATGTTTCAGCTTCATCACGGCGCCCAGGTCTCCCGGCCGGAGCTCCGGGACAGGTTCGTAGCTCTTTCCCTGGGGGATGTGGACCGAGCCCAGGCGTTCGTTGGACCCGGCGGTCCGGTTGCGCAGGTTCGAGTCCGACTTGATGGTGCCGGTGATCGCCTTCACCAGATTGATCCGCCCGGCGAAGGGATCGGCCAGGGTCTTGAAGACGTAGGCGGTAACCGGGCCGTCCGCGGAAATGGAGAGTTCCGCCGCCTCCTCCGATCCTGCCGTCAGGCCCGGTACGGGAGTCCTTTCCAAGGGGTTGGGGAAAAGCTCCACCATGGCGTCCATGAGTTGCTTGACCCCTGCATTCTTTCCCGCCGACACGCAGAAGGCGGGGACGATGGACCGGTCGACAAAGAAACTCCGCAACCCCTGAACCAGCTCGCTCTGGGTCAGCGTGCCCTCCTCGAAGTACTTCTCCATCAGGTCGTCGTCGCTCTCGGCCACCATCTCGATCAGCTCTTCACGGCGCTGCTCGGCTTCCCCCTGAAGCTCGTCCGGAATGGCCGCTTCCTGGAAATCCCCGCTCCCGTCCGTTTCGTAGACGTAGGCCTTCTCGCCGATCAGGTCGATGATTCCCCGGAAGGACGCCTCCTCGCCCAGGGGAATCTGCACCGGCACCACCGTCCGGCCGAAGGATTTGTGGACCGATTCCAGGCTCCTTTCGAAGCTGGCCCGGTCCCGGTCCAACTTGTTGAAGACCACTGCGCGGGCCAGGCGATGCTCTTCGGCAAACTCCCATGCCTTTTCCGACTGCACCTCGACTCCCGCCGTGGAATCGACCACCAACAGGGCCGAGTCGGCCCCCATCAGGGAGGATTTGGCGTCCAGGATGAAGGCCGGATAGCCCGGCGTGTCGATGATGTTGATCTTGGTGGATTTCCACTCGCAGTGGGCCACGACCGTGTTGATGGTGATCTGCCGGGAAATCTCGTCCTCGTCGTAGTCGGTGACCGTGTTGCCGTCGTCCACCCGACCCAGGCGGTTCACTGCTCCGGCCGAGTAGAGCATGGCGCTGGCCAGAGTGGTCTTGCCGGAGTCCCCATGACCGATCAGGGCGACGTTGCGGATCTCCCTGCTGTCGTAGACCTTCATGAACGGCTCCTTTCTGGGGTATAGTACGAAATTGTCCTACAACTGGGATGAATTGGCGTCAAGCTGACGCCCTACTCCCCCGCTCCAC
>JAPOYZ010000391.1:673-5080 GCA_026706325.1 Candidatus Aminicenantota bacterium | reverse complement strand
GAGCAACCGCCCCCCCGTACGGCCACCCTCAGGCCATGCGTCGGGTTCCCTTCCTTATCGAGAAGGGTTCGGATCTTGTCGGCGGCGAAGTCGGTGACAGTAATCATCGCTTGCAGGTTCCTCAATTAAGCCGCGCAGTCAGCTTCGATAGATCGCGCAATCGACCAGGTCGGGGACGTCTTCGATGCGCTGGTACACTTCGCAGTTCTGACAATCCCGCTCGAACACCTTGATCGAACAAGGCAGGCATCCCTTCAGTGCTTCGATTCCGCGCGCGGTTCGCTGCCGCATTTCGGTATAGTGGGCGAGCTTGAAATCGATCTCGCGTTGCTGGGCGTCGAGAAGCCGGATCATTTCCGAGGCCAGCTCGCCCCCGGTCCCGGCCTTTCGTCGAAGACTGAACATCTTGCCGATACGATCGAGCTCGAATCCGAGCGCTTTCAGACTCTGAATGATCTCGAGACGGCGCAACTGTTCGGAGGAGTAGAGCCGGAAACCTCCATTGGTCCGTTCCTGGGGCTCTATCATTCCGAGCTCTTCGTAATAGCGCACCGTGCGGGTCGATACGCCCGCGCGCTCTGCCAGAGCGCCGATCCGCATCATCATGCGGGAAAAACCTTGTCCGGGAAAAACATACCCAGGCTGACGTTTACTTGGACTTTTTGGAATGTATCCTCCCCTTTTCCGAGTGTCAACGAGGAGGGCCCGACGGATTCTTCCTTCTGCACCGTTGTCCCTGAATACGGAAAGGGAAACTTCCACAGCTGTTTCCGGTCCGTCGATGACGGCGAAAGCCAGACAATGCGCTTTTGCCAGAGCTGAAGCCGCGCCGTGTTGAAGTGACCGTCAAAGGTGACAGCCGAGGTCCTGCCGCTACGAGGTCGCCTGGGTATCCTCCCGGATGAAACCCTCGACGCTGAAGTAGCGAAACCCCGTATCGCAGAAGACGGTAACCAGCCGTTTCCCCGGACCAAGGTCCCCGGCGACCCCCAGGGCGGCGGCTACGTTTGCGCCCGAGGACGGCCCCACCAGCAATCCCTCCTCCTTGGCCAACCGCCTGGTGTAAGTGAAGGCGGTTTCATCCGTCACCCGGACAACCTCGTCAACGACGTCCCGCCGCAGGATCGGCGGCACGAAGCCGGCGCCGATTCCCTGAATGCCGTGCAGGCCCGGTTCACCTCCGGACAGGACCGGCGAGCGCTCCGGCTCCACGGCGATGACGCGAACTCCCGGAACCTCGCGCTTCAGCACCTCCCCCACCCCCGTGATGGTTCCTCCCGTGCCGACTCCGGCGACGAAAGCGTCGAGCTGGCCCCCGGTCGCATCGAGGATTTCCCGCGCCGTGGTCTCGCGATGTATTTGGGGGTTCGCGGCGTTGCAGAACTGCTGGGGCATGAAGGTTCCATCGGGGTTTGCGGCAACGATTTCCTCCGCTTTGCGAATGGCCCCAGCCATATCCTCCGCACCCGGGGTAAGGAGGATGCGTGCTCCGTACGCCGCCATCACCGAAACGCGTTCCCAGCTCATGCTGTCCGGCATGGTCAGGATCAGTTGGTATCCCAAAGCAGAGGCGGCCATGGCCAGCGCGATCCCTGTGTTGCCGCTCGTCGGCTCGACGATCGCCATCCCCTCCTTCAGCACTCCCGCTTTCTCCGCAGCCCTGATCATGCTGAGGCCGATGCGATCCTTGACGCTGCCGCCCGGGTTGAGAGCTTCCAGCTTGCCGATGATCTCCGATCCGTTCTCCGGCACGACCCTGGCGAGCCGGATCATCGGCGTGGCCCCGATGGTGTCGAGAATCGACCGGGGGTTGGCCAGGGCGGTCAACTGGAACTACCGGAAAAAAGAATCACCTGGAGAGGAACTCCGTGCCTTCCCCGCTTTCCTCTGCCGGAGCCTGCTCTCCCCGAACCGGTTCCCCAAGCCGCGATGCGAGAGCCTGGGGGGTATCGATCGGAGGCGAGCAGACCTTATTCTCGCAGACGTACGCCGCGGGCAGGCTGTTGCCGCACTTCCCGGCGAGCAGGGGCACCAGGCCCTCCACTTCCCCGGAAGGCGCATCCCTCCCTGTGCGGGACGGCCATCCGCACACCACCTTGTTCGGAAGGAAATGCTCGTGAACCGCAGCGGAGCGCGGGTAGCATCCCATTGGCTCGCCGACGACGGCGATTTCCAGAGGCTTCTGCATGGAGAAGTCAAATGCGCATCCCATCTGCGCGAACGAAGTGGGGGAACGCTCCAGGAGTCCGGCGAAAGATGCTACCGTGCCAACCCCTTTCTCCCACAGCGAATCATTGCCGGTCAGCGCCCCGAGGCGCATCATCGCCAGGGCTGCCATCGAATTGCCGGAAGGAGTTGCGTTGTCGAACGGATTCCTGCTGCGGACGATCAGGTCGGTGTCTCCTGCTTCGGTGAAGAAGAAAGACGACTCCTCCGGGTCCCAGAACCGCTCTACCATCTCGTTCGCCAGCTCGACTGCTTCTCGCAGCCAGCCAGAAACGTAGGACGCCTCGTAAAGATCGATGAGGCCGTTTATGAAACAGGCGTAGTCGTCCTGGAATCCGCCCCCGCTCGATTTCCCGTCCTTGAAGGAATGCATCAATCTGCCGTTTTCGGACCGCAACCCGGACAGAATCAAGGCTGCGGCGGCTTCCCCCGAGTCGAGATAGCGGCGGTGACCCAGAACAGCATGAGCCCTCGCCATGGCTGAAATCATCAGGCCGTTCCAGGAGACGACGATCTTGTCGTCGCGAGCGGGCCGAACGCGCTTCTCACGCACCGCGAGCAGGCGTTCCCGGCCGAGCGCGACTGCCCGTTGCAATTCGTCGACTTCCACCCCGAGGAATACGGCCAGGTCGGCCATCTCCGAGCTGACGTGGAGGATGTTCTTCCCCTCGAAGTTGCCCTCGGGGGTGACGTCGTAGTAGCGGCAGAAAAGCCGCGCCGGTTCCGCGGACAGCTGGCGCTCGACTTCGTCCTTCGTCCACAGGAAGAACAGGCCTTCCTCCCCCTCGCTGTCGGCGTCCTGGGCGGCGGAGTACCCTCCTCCCGGCCGGGCCATCTCGCGCAGAACGTAATCCAGGGTCTCCTCCACAACTCTGCGGTAGAGACCTTTGCGGGTGACCTGGTAGGCTTCGAGATACGTCATCGCCAACAGGGCGTTGTCGTAAAGCATCTTTTCGAAGTGCGGCACCAGCCAGCGTTCGTCAACGGAATAGCGGTGGAAACCGCCGCCCCCGAGCTGAGCGTAGATCCCACCGTGCGCCATTCTGTCCACGGTGCGTTCCACTATGTGCAGGGCCTGCTCATTCCCGCTGCGCCGGTAAATCCGCAACAACTGCGAGAGGCCCATGCTGTGGGGGAATTTGGGGGCGCTGCCGAACCCTCCGAACTCCGCGTCGAAGGTCTGGCGGTACTGCTCGAAAGCGGCGGTTTGGGCGGAATCGGAAGCGGCGGACCGGGCATTTTCCCCACCCGGACCGGCAAGATCGCCCTGCCGTTGAAGGACGGCCAGCAGACGGTCTGCCTGCTGCTCGATCCGGTCCCTGTGATTGCGGTAATGGTCGGCCACGGCGGTCAGCACCCTGGGGAATCCGGGTCGGCCGCGACTGTCTTCAGGAGGGTAGTAGGTGCCCCCGTAGAATGGCCTCAAGTCAGGAGTGAGGAAGACCGTCATCGGCCAGCCACCGCTTCCCGTCATTGCCTGAACCGCGGCCATGTAGATCTCGTCGAGGTCTGGTCTTTCCTCCCGGTCGACCTTGATGTTGATGAACAGGTCGTTCATCAGGGCGGCAATGCGGTCGTCCTCGAATGACTCGCGTTCCATCACGTGACACCAGTGGCATGCCGAATAGCCGATTGAAAGCAGGATGGGGCGGTCCAGGGAACGGGAAGACTCCAGAGCCTCCTCTCCCCAGGGATGCCAGTCTACCGGGTTGCCGGCATGCTGGCGCAGGTAGGGACTGGTCTCCAGGGCCAGGCGATTCCTCCGGTCCTCGCGCATTGTCGTTTCAGGGGGGGGAAGGTGTAACCGCCGGTTGCAGCGGGATCCTGGAATGTAACCAAGCCGAACCGGGCCGACAATTTACCCGGGTGTTACGCATGATACCCGACAGCGTCGCCTGCAGTTCACAGACCAGATGCCCGGCACCATCCCGGCCCGTTGTCGCTACTTGTTGACCATCAAGGGGTTACACCTTGTCCGGAGACCCTGGCATGGAACGTGCGGCAGGGGGTGCGTCGATTCGTCCCCCAACCCCCAATACCCAAGGGAGGTCAGACCATGTCCGAACTGAGGATGCCCGCGGTGAACCAGGTCTCCATCGCCGGAAGGCTGGTTCAGGATCCGGAGTACCGGATCACCGACAACGGCAGCGCCCGGCTCAGTGCCCGTATTGCCGTCAACCG
>JAPOYZ010000391.1:0-634 GCA_026706325.1 Candidatus Aminicenantota bacterium | reverse complement strand
GACCGCGACGGTGAATGGCAGGACGAGGCGTCCTTCTTCAACATCGTCGCCTGGCAGAAGCTGGCCGAATTCGGCGCCGAGCGCCTGCGCAAGGGGACTCCCGTTTTCCTTACCGGGAGACTTCGCAGCCACTCGTGGCGCGACGAAGAAGAGAACCCTCACTCTATCGTCGAGATCCAGGTGAGGAATCTCCAGATCCTGGAACGCACAGCGAACGCCGAGTCCCCGTCGAGCGTGGAGATCGACCAGGAAGGAGAGGAGGAGCTGGAGCTCGGAGCTGTTGCGGCGTAAACCGGGGCCGCGAGCCCGGCCAGCAAACCACGGAGGAGCGTTGCTCCTTTCCTCGTTGAGCCTTGCTCCGATGGTCCGGTTTGAAGGAGGCGGGAAATGTCCCCTTGAATACGACGACGGAGGGAATCCCGGCTTTGCGTTCCAAGCCCCTGAACGCGGAGAGAAAGAGGAGGGGGTTTGGAAGAGCTCCCTCCTCGACGCAACTAGGCCGGGGTCTCGAACAGCGTGGCTATCCCCATTCCGCCCCCGATACACAGGGCCGCGATTCCACGCCGGGCCCGGCGCCGCACCATCTCGTGGATCAGGGTTACGGCAATTCGGGCTCCGCTTGCTCCTACGGCGT
>JAPOYZ010000181.1 GCA_026706325.1 Candidatus Aminicenantota bacterium | reverse complement strand
TCTGGGAATCCGGCGCGTACCTGCTATTGATCGTGGGAGGCGTCATCCTGGCGCTGTCGCTCTGGCTCGGCGTCGAAGCCGCTCTTCGCCTGAGGAGAGGAACGGGGACACAATCGTAGGGGCGCAGACTCCTACCCACCTACATGTTCTTGTAGTCGGGACCACCTCCCCCTTCGGGAGGAGTCCACAGGATCACCTGATACGGATCCAGGATGTCGCAGGTCTTGCAGTGGACGCAGTTGGTGAAGTTGACCTGCAACCTGGGCCGATCCCCGTCCTGCACCATCTCGTAGACGCCCGCCGGGCAGAAATGCTGGCAGGGATTGCCGTACTCCTTTCGACACCGGTCCCGGCAGAGGTCCAGGTCCGAGATTTTCAGGTGGCTCGGCTGGTCCTCCTCGTGCGCCGTGTCCGACAGGTAGACGTCTGAGAGCTTGTCGAAGGTGAGCTCGCCGTCGGCAGGCGCCGTCACCGGCTCGGCCGCTGCGGAACCACTTGTTCTTTCCATCCGCTCATGGCCCGGCACCGTCTTCCAGACGCCGCCCCACCCCAGGCCGGTCAGCGTCTGCAAACCGTTGTAGAGGACTCCCGTCCAGAAGCCTCGCTGGAAGGATTGCCGGAAGTTGCGCGCCCCATGGAGTTCCTCCCGGGCCTCGCTGGCTTCGAACAGCTCGACGTACCGTTTCAGCCGATGTGCGGAACAGTCACGCGCCACCAGGGCCTCGAACGCCGCCTCGGCCGCCATCATTCCCGACTCGATGGCCAAATGGATCCCCTTCAGCCGGGCGGGGTTGAGGAAACCGGCCGAATCTCCCACCAGGAGCAGTCCGTCGGCGTAGGGCCGCGGCATCGAGTGGTAGCCCCCCTCGGGAATGGCCTTGGCGCCGTAGGAGACCACCCGGCCACCTTCCAGAAGCCGGCGCACGAAGGGATGCCGCTTGTATTCCTGAAGCAGACGGTGAGCGTCTTCGCGCGGGTCCCGCGAGTCCAGCCCCACCACGAACCCCACGTGGACCTGCTCCTGCGTCAGGGTGTAGATGAAGCCTCCGCCGAACTCCCGGGTTCCCGTCGGGTAGCCCAGGGTGTGCCAGACCCGTCCCGGATCGACTCCCGGGACCCGCCAGACCTCCTTCACGCCCAGCGAATAGAGTTGCGGGCCGCCTTCACGGTCCAGTCCAAGTTGCTCCTCCGCCTGTCGGGTCAACGTGCCTCTGGGACCTTCCCCCAGAACCGTGATCTTGGCCAATACGTCGGTTCCCGGCTCGAAGTGCGCTCTGGGCTGTCCCTTGGCGTCCAGACCCCGGTCTCCCATCCGGGCTCCCACGACCCGGTTTCCATCCAGGAGCAGCTTGACCGCCGGGAATTCGGGGTAGACCTCGACCCCATGGTCCTGGCAGAGGGCGGCCAGCCACTTCACCAGCTTGCCCAGCGAGGCCACATGGTTGCCCTCGTTGTGCAGCGGCGGCGGAATCACCGGAAGCCGGAAATGGCTCTTCCTGGTGAGGAACAGGACGTCCTCCTTCCGCACCGGCGCGTCCAGCGGCGGTTCCGTGCCGGGAAGATCCTGAAGCAGAGCGCCAAAAGCCCTAGGATCCACGATGGCGCCGCTCAGGGCGTGCGACCCGATCTCCTTGCCCTTCTCCACCACCAGCAGGAGCTGCTCACCCAGGGGCGGACCCGGCCGGGTCCCTGCTTCCACGTCACGGTCGTGCCGGCTCACCAGGCGCGACAGGTGGAACGCCGCGCTCAGGCACGCCGGTCCCGCACCGACAAAAAGAACGTCCACCTCCAACTGTTCCCGTTGCATCACTGCCCGCTCTTCAATCGGGATGGGGTCCCGGCCCCCGGGCACAACCCCCCGGTCATGAAGCCGCATCCGAAACAGGTTTCGGCGATCCGGGTCTGGGGATAATGGTGCGGGTCCGGAGTTTGAGGCAGCCTTCCGACCAGATCCCGGCATTGGGCCGCGACGCCGGCGTCGAAGGTCACCGGCCGAATGGTTCCAGCCTCCGTGAACAGCAGGCGCCCCGCCAGATTCATGGTCTCCAAGACTCGGGACACGGCCCACAGGTAGATCCGGACCTGGAGACGGTAGCCCTTCTCGTCGATCTCCTGTCTCTCTCCAGGTTCAGTCCGGCGTGTCGTCTTGAAGTCCACGACGACCCAGCGGCCGTTCCCCTCCTGAAAGAGCTTGTCGATGATTCCCGTCACCAGGCGGCCCTGCTCCACGACATGGAATCGTTTTTCGCTGAAGACTTTGCGGGCGGAAGCGAGACGTTCCGCCAAGCGGCTTTTCCGGACACCCTCGATGCTCTTCTCGATGCGCCGGCTCATCCGTCGGATCTCCGCCTCCGAGTAGGCGGAGCCAAGCCTCGTCCGCCACCGGTCCAGGAAACGTTCCACCTCCGCCTCATCTCCCAGCGCGCCCGGGTTCTCAAGCAGCTCGTGCACGGCGGAGCCCACCAACGCCGACGGGCTCGCCCGCCAACCCGATGCCGGAGCCTCCACGCGTCCCTCCACCCGGGAATGGAAGAAGCTCCGGGGACATCGATAGTAGGAGACGATCTCGGTCGGTGTCCAGGTAGTCTTGCTCCAACTGCCGGCGTCCAGAGCGAGACGGTTTATCCGGCTCGCCAGGGCCGATTCCCTGGCGGGGACCCGGGTCGAGACGATGGGCGGGAACTCGCTCTCCCCAGGCTCCCGGCCGGCCGATTTGCGGGAGCCTTCGAGAGTTCGGAGGGTCAGCGGGGTCATGTGCCTCTCTGCGCCCGCTTCCTGCAACCAGCGGGCGTAGGAGGGCCGCCCCGACTTCTTCCCGATCAAAACCAACCTCTCCCGCGCCCGGGTCAGCGCCACGTAGAGGAGCCGTTTCTCCTCGGCCGATTGGCGATACCGGTCCAGCCGCCGCAACATCTCGTAGTGAGGATGCCGGTACTGTTCATGTCCCCGAAGCGGGTTGCGGATCGAGAGACCGAAACAAAATTGATTCGCCTCCGTTCCCACCGCGTGGCCAAAGAATGGATCGATGGTCCCGGCCAGAAGCGGGGCCCCCAGATCGGGAAGGATGACCGCCGGATACTGCAGGCCCTTGGCTCCGTGAATGGTGTGGACACTAATCCGGTCCGAGCCGCCTTCCGCGAATCCTCCTTCGTGGGCTCCGAGCCGGCGAAGTCCCTCCAGGTAGCGGAGAAAGGGGCGCCGCGAGGGACCATGGCCGATTTCGAATCTTCGAGCCAGTTCCAACAGCCGGCGGATACTGGTGCGGGCCAGATCTCCCCGGCCTCCGGCCGCCATGATCTCATCGTAGCCGGTCTCCGCCATCGCTCGAGACAAAATGGCGGCCGATCCCTGGTACGGCGCCTGGAGCCACGCGTCCAACGATTCCCGCGCGAAGATCCAATGCCGGGGCCAGACCCCCGCGGGAGCCTTGGCGGACCGAAGCTTTTTCCAGATCCCGGACCCCTCCTGCAGCGACAGGAGCAGAAGATCCTCGTCCGAGAAATTGAACAGGGGACTCCGGAGCACGCCCAACAATTCCAGGTCCCTCCCGGGATCATCCAGAAAGCCGAGCAGATTCGTCAGGTCCACGATCTCCGGCTGATCGTGAAGCCGATTGCCCCCGCGGGCGGAAAACGGCAAATCCCAGCGGCAGAAAGCGTTCTCGAACTCCCGGAGCCGCGTGCGGTTCCGGAGCAATACAGCGATTTCGTGGGCCTGGAACCCTTCCGACAGCAGTTCCTTGGCCGCCTCCGCCGCGACTTCGGCCTCGGTTCCGTATCCTTGCGGGAGCTTCCCGTAGAGCAATCCTCGGACACCCGGATCCGCGACGCCCGACTCTTGCCGGACGGGGGTCATCTCCTGATGAACGGCTTCATAATCCAACCCCGGCTGCATCAGGTTCCGGAAGACTCGGTTGCTGAAACGCACCAGGCTGGAATGAGAGCGGTAGTTCCGGCGCAGCTCGACGACGCGTCCCCGCTTCCGGACCCACTTCCGAACCGCTCGAAACACCGCGACGTCCGCATCCCGGAAGCGGTAGATGGACTGCTTGTCGTCGCCGACGGCGAAGAAATTCGCGCCGGCGCCCACGAGCGGCCTGAGAATCTCCCATTGCAGGCGGTTGGTGTCCTGAAATTCATCCACCAGGAAAAATCGATGACGGCTTCGAAGATTTCTGCGAACGTCCGGCAAACGGATCAACGAACGAGCCAGCGCCAGAAGATCTTCGAAATCCAGCAGCGAGTCCTGTTCCTTCTCCGTCCGATAGCGTTCCAGAGCCAGTCCGGCCAGTTCCTCCAGAGCCAGCGTCGCCTTTTCGAAGTGAGCGTCGCCGTCGAAACCGGATTCCTCGGACCGGCGGGCGACCCGCAGCGGATAACGGCCATATTCCTCTTTGAGCGCCTTCCAGCACTTCACCAGAACGGCACGATGTTCCCAGTCCGCCCAGGCTTTGGAAGGCCGCGCCACCAGGCCCAGAGATTCCTCGAACCGAACCAGGAACTCCTTTTCGTCCAGCGTGGGGCGAATCCGAAAGAGATGCCGCTGCCGAACGCATTTACGGGCGAAGGAATCGTTCCGGATCAAGAGCCGTTTCGGCACCCGCTCCAGAAGGCGCCGCAACCGGGCCCACACCTCCGACCGCCCCAGGAAGTGCGCCGTTTCCCACCCGTAGAGGCGGCGCAGGATCTCAGCCTGGTCGAGGGACGAGCGGGCCGCCAGGTGATTCCGTCTCTGGACCACTTCGGCCAGGACTGATTCGATTCTCCGGTACGGCAGATATCGAAGCAGCGTCGCGAACGCGGGAAGCCGGGTGCGCGACCAGGAGTCGAGCAGCTCCTGGAGACACCGGTCCAGCAGCAGGCGCTGATCCCCTCCGTTCAGGACGCCGAAACCGGCATCGAGGCCGATCCGGCTGCCGTGTTCCCTGAGAATCCTCAGGCAGAAGCTGTGCAAGGTGGTGATGGGAGCGTCTCCCAAGGCCTCCAGCGCCCGTTGCCAGGGGCGTTTCGCCTCTGGGGACGGAGCTGCAGAGAGTCTGGCCAGAACCCCTTCCCGGATGCGGGCGGCCATCTGGGAAG
>JAPOYZ010000355.1 GCA_026706325.1 Candidatus Aminicenantota bacterium | reverse complement strand
CATTCCCGTGTACTTGGGCGCCGTGCCGTGGGTGGCCTCGAAGAGGGCCAGGTCGTCGGACATGTTGGCGCCGGGACCCAGGCCAAGGCCGCCCACCAAGGCGATGGCGGCGTCCGAGAGATAGTCGCCGTTGAGGTTGGGCAGGGCGAAGACGCTGTACTCGTCCGGGCGGGTCTGGATCTGCTGGAAGACGGAGTCGGCGATCCGGTCCTTCACCAGGATCTTCCCTTCGGGCATCGTGCCCCCCAGCTCGTCCCAAAGCCTCTTCTCGGTGACGGTCTCCTCGCCGAACTCCTCCGCGGCCAGCTCGTAGCCCCACTTGGCGAAGGAGCCCTCGGTGAACTTCATGATGTTGCCCTTGTGGACCAGCGTCACCGAAGGCAGTTTCTGGTCGCAGGCCCAGTTCAGGGCCTTGCGAACGATGTTTTTGGTTCCGGTGGTGGAGATGGGTTTGACGCCGATCCCTGAGTCCGTGCGGATGCTGCGGCCGTCTCTTTCGCGGATCAGATCGATGATGGCCTGGGCCATCTCGCTGCCCTGCTCGAAGTCGTAGCCGGCGTACACGTCCTCGGTGTTCTCGCGGAAGATGACGAAGTTCACCTTGTCAGCATACTTGTTGGGGGAGGGAACCCCTTCGAAGTAGCGGACCGGCCGCACGCAGGCGTAGAGTTCCAGATGCTGCCGGAAGCGGACATTGATGGATCGGAAGCGCTCGGTCACCCCGTCTTCCCGGCCGCATTTGTCGCAGCCGCCGGAATGGTATTGCTGGTGGGCGCAATGGAGACAGACGTGGGTCTCCTCCCCCACCGGCGTGGTGAAGGGGCCCTTGATGGCGATACGAAGGTATCGAATGGCCTCCACCGTCTCGTCGGGGAACTCGCTGCCGTAGTGGTGAAGTCCCTCCAGGCCGGCATAGAGGGGGCACCAGGAGATGCTCCGGCTTTCGCCGTAGGCTCGCCGCACCGCCCCGTCCACCACGTTGCGCATCACCGGCGTGATATCCAGACCGATCCCGTCGCCCCGCAGGACTCCGATGATGGGGTTGTCGCCGACGACGAGGCGGCCGTCCCGATAATCGATCAGGTCCCCCGCCGGGATCTTCACTGCCTTGAACTGAGCCACGCGATTCCTCCTGAAGACTCCGCTGTCGAGTGTTTTTGCCCGCCGAATACCTGCCGCGGGCGGGTTGCAAGGAACTCCATTTTACGCCGCAAACCCTCGCCTTGGCCACTTTTGGGGAAAGTTTTTCCGCAACGGCAGGAACGCGTAGCGGGCAAAAATTCCAGGAGTCGCGCGTTTGGTTGCCAGTATCCCGGTCATGTGTTTCCATTCCTCCCATGAATCAGGAAAGAGTGGCGTATGTGAACGGCCGGATCATCCCCGAGAGCGAGGCCAGCGTCTCCATCCACGACCACGGCTTCGTCCGGGGCGACGCCGTGTTCGACACGACCCGGACCTTCGGACACAAGATCTTCCGTCTCGACGAGCACCTGGACCGGCTCTTCGACTCCCTCCGCTACACCCGCATCGATCCGGGCATGAGCCGGGACCGGCTGGCGGAGTTGACCATGCAGGTGTTGGAGGCCAACCTGCCCCTGCTGGACCCGGAGGACGACTATTGGGTGACTCAGCGGGTCACCCGAGGCTCCCCCGACGGGGGCGGGGGATTCGATCCCACGGTGATCGTCGACTGCCTGCCCCTCCCCTTCCTGCAACGCTCCCGTTTCTACCGGGACGGACTGCCGATCCGGACCCCCTCGGTGCGGCGGACCCCGCCCGAGTCCATGAGCCCGCGGGCCAAGACCCACAACTACCTGAACCTGGTGATGGGCGACCTGGAGGTGAAGGCGGCGGACCCCCAGGCCCTCTCCATTCTCCTGGACCTGGACGGCAACCTCTGCGAGGGGCTGGGCAGCAACATCTTCATCGTCCGGGACGGCGAGCTGGCCACGCCCCGGGACCGGTTCGTCCTGGCCGGCATCAGCCGGAACGTGACCTTCGAGCTGGCCGAGGGCCTGAAATTTCCGGTCCGTCAGATGGACATCGACCTGTACGACGCCTACGCGGCGGACGAGGTCTTCATCACCTCCACCAGTTGGTGCGTCTGTCCGATCTCGACCATCAACGGGTCTGTCGTGGGCTCGGGCCGGATTCCGGGACCGGTGACGCAGCAGCTTCAGGAAGCGTACAGCGAGCTGGTGGGCATCGACATCGTCCGGCAGTACACCCGCTGGCTGTAACCCGCGTCGCTCACCGGGGCCGGTGCCTCAAGTCGGGCATGAGAGTCCTCTATCTCACATCGCCGGGCGAAGATTACCTCCAGGACCAGATCCTGCTGGGACTGCGGCAGTCCCTGGGGGCGCAGGTTCTGGACTATCCCCGAAAGAGCGTCCTGTACCGGAATTGCCCGGTCCCCCGCGGGGAGCTCTACGGCCGGGGATTCACCGTCTGGAAGCTGCTGGACGACATCCAATTGGATCGAGAGGACCTGAACCGGCGGATCGAAGACGGCGAGTTCGAGACGCTGATCTTCGGCAACATCTGGCGCCAACAGCGAGAGTTCCGGGAATTCCGCGCGAGGCGTTACCTGCGCCGCAGTTTCCGCCGGGTGGGGTTCCTGGACGGCGAGGACCACAAGCGGACCTACCTGCCGGCCCTTCCCTACGGCCTCTACTTCAAGCGGGAGATCAGGTTGGCGCTTCCTCTCCCTCGCTCGCGAAGGATCAACTTTTCCATCCCCGGATCCAAGCTTCGGACCTGGCCCCTGGAGAAGGACCAGGTTTTCGCCCGGCACGTCCAGTGCGAGGAGGCGTACGACTTGGAGGTCATCCGCAGGCACTGCCGGAAGTCCTATCTGTTCGAAAAGGAGGAGGACTACTACCGGGACCTGGCCCGTTCCCGGTACGCGGTCACCATGAAGAAGATGGGCTGGGAGTGCCAGCGGCACTACGAGATCGCCGCCAATCGCACGGTTCCCTGCTTCTACCGCCTGAGCCGCAAGCCCCGCCGGTGCGCGCCCCACGGCCTGGTCGACGGAGCGAACGTCCTGGCCTTCGAATCCGCCGGTGAACTGGAGGAGAAGATCGAGGAGGTCCGGCGTAACGGGGTGTACGCTCAACTCCAGCAAGGAGCATTCCGCTGGGCCGCCCGGAACACCTGCCGCCGAGTGGCGGAGAGGTTGTTGAACGCTCTTGAAGCGGTAGACTGAGTGGGCACGATGCGGAGATTGGCAATACGGCCGGGAACGGCGATTCTTCTACTTCTGGCCTCCACTTGGGTGCTCCCTCAGTCCAGTTTCGACCAGGATCTCCTGAATATGGCCGGGAAGGGACAGACGGCCATCGTCAAGGTGTTGACCGGCGCAGGAGCCGATCTGAACGCACGGGACGATCAGGGCCGGACCCCCTTGATGCTGGCGGCGGCCAACGGCCACCGGGAGACGGTCCTGTTCCTGGTCGACGCCGGGTCCGAGGTGGGAGCCACCGACTCGACCGGAATGACGGCAAAGGCGATGGCGGAAGCCGCCGGCCACAAGGTGATCGCCGAGTTGCTGGGAGCCGCAGGCGGCGGCGACAACCCCTGGAACGAGGACAAGGAGCAGAGCCTGGTCCGGGCCACCAGCCTCTTCGACCTGGCCGAAATTCAGCGGGAGCAACGTAACTACGCCGAGGCCGAACCCCTCTACCAGAGGGCGCTGGACATCTACGAGCAGGTTCTGGGGCCGGAGCATCCGGACGTAGCCGCCAGCCTCAACAACCTGGCGCTGATCCACCGGGCCCAGGGGGACTATTCCAAGGCGGAAGGGCTCTATACCCGGGCCTTGGCCATCGTCGAAAAGGAACTGGGACCGGAGCATCCCGACGTGGCCACCAGCCTCAACAACCTGGCATTCCTGCACCGGCATCAGAACCGGTACGCCCAAGCTGAAGCTCTCTACAACCGGGCCATCGGAATCTACCGGAAGGCGCTGGGAGGGGAGAACCGTCAAGTCGCGGCGGGTCTGGAAAATCTGGCCGACCTGCACCGAATCCAGGGGAAACCGGATCGGGCCGAGCCCTACTACCGTCAGGCCCTGGCCATCTACGAATCGATCCTGGGACCGGAACACCTTCAGACGGCGCCCAGCCTCTTTTCCCTGGCCGAACTCCATCGAGTCCAGGGCAAGTACGGCGAGGCCGAGCCCCTCTATCGGAGGGCCATCGCCATCTACGAGAAGGTCCTGGGACCGCAGCATCCCGACGTGGCCAGGAGCATGGGCGGCCTGGCCGAGCTCTTCCGGGCGCAGGGGAAGCTCGCCCAGGCCGAACCCCTCTTCAAACAGTCTCTGGAGATTTCCAGAAAGGCTCTGGCGCCGGAACATCCACAGGTGGCCTGGAGCCTCGGAAACCTGGGATTCCTCTATCGCGACCAGCAACGGTACTCCGAAGCCGAGCCGCTCCTCCGGGAGGCCCTGGAGATCGGCAAGCGGAGCCTGGGACCCGGCCACGCCCTGGTGACGGCGATCCAAAGAGCCTATTCCCAGCTCCCGCAGCAGGGTCAGGGCGGCACAACGCAGTAGGCGCCGGGAATCCTCCGGGCTATCCCACCAGAGAGGCGGCGACGGCGTTGGAGACGATTCCCAGCTCCCGGTCGCTGTAGGGCTTGTTGCTGAACAGGGTCATGAAGAGGCCGGTCTCCGGGTCGGCCCACACCGAGCAACCCGTCACGCCATAGTGGCCGAAGGCCCGCGGCGAGACCAGGCTTCCCATGAACCGGAAGTGCCCGTTGTCCCGCAGTTGCCAACCCAGACCCGTGGCGTGGGCGATCCGGTGAGTCTGGCTCAGACCGGGAAGCCGCGGGATCTGGTTGCCGGTCATCATCCGGACCGTGGCCGGGCTGAAGACGCGAACTCCCCGGTACTCTCCGCCATTCAGGAGCATCTGGAGAAACCGGCTGTAGTCGCGCACCGTGGAGAAGATCCCGCCCCAGGGGTTGGCCAGGCGGTGGAAGTAGTCGGTGTTCCAGTTGCTCACCGCCGCCGCCAGCTCGGGGGGCAGGACACAGTCTGAGATCCGGCTCCGGTCCTGGTCGGTCCGGCCCAGGAAGGAGTCGGGCATATCCAGGGGCCGGAAGAACTCCTTTATCAGGAAATCGGGGGTGGGCATGCCGCCGG
>JAPOYZ010000405.1 GCA_026706325.1 Candidatus Aminicenantota bacterium | reverse complement strand
CGACAGTGCCGCCCGCGCGGCCCGTTCGAGCTGGGCGAGGTCGATTTCGTTTTCGTCGGTGGCCGGAATCGCGACCAGATTCCCGGTCCCGATCCCGAGCCACCCCACAATATTCATGGCGCAGTAGTGTCCGGCTTCGGAGACGAAGACGACGGCGTCTTCAGGCACGCCTTTGCGCATGGTCTGCGGGCAGGCTTTTTCCAGACCGAGCTTCACCCCGTAGAGGGTCGTTCCGGTGCCGCCGAAGGTGAACACGCCGCCGGCCACTGCCGGGTCGTACCCGATCAAGCGGGCAGTGATGGCCGTAGCCTCGACTTCGGCCAACGCCACCAGGCGGCTGTATTCGTCCCAGGAGACATTGGGGTTGTGCAGCGCGGAGAGCAGGACGCCGATCAGGCTCGGAATCGTCGGTGGCGGCACGACGTTCTGCTGGGTGCGGGGATGGCCGAAGATGGTCATGCCTCGCAGGTAGCCGACGAGATCGGCTGTGACCGCCTCGACCGAGGCCGTTCGGGCGCGCAATTTGGCCTTCCGCGCCGCCTCGAAATCGCCGGGGACAACGGATCCGAGAATCGGCAACCGCGTTTTCAGCGCGTCGACCTGATCCAGGGCGCGCATGATTGAGTGTACGAAGTACGAGTCGTGGATCGGATCGGATACGGGTTGGGGAAATGCGAGACGGACCTCTTTCAGGATTTGGCGATAGGGGCTGCACATGGCCGTTTCAGTTCCCGATCAGTCCTCGGTTGCCCCCTTTCGCCGCCGCCCGGCGCGGCGGGCGCGCGCCCGCCGGCAGAATCCGGACCCGGGCTATCTGCGGCGCTTCAGTTCGAACACCGTCGGGGATTCCTCGGTGACCTGTCCGTCCTTCATGCTGTACCAGCGCGTCGTGAGGCGGTCCTTTCCGCTCAGGATGTATTCGGCGTGGTGCATGTAGTGGTCCGTGGACGAAGAAAGATTGGTGATGCTGTCGAATCGCAATTCCAGGCGGTTTTCGTCGTCTGTGGCCCTCACTTCCAACCGCGGCTGATTTCCCGCCGCACAGTAGTGAGTCATCAGGACGCGTTCTCCGTCCGCGTGGTACATGTTGACCATTTCATGTCCGTCGGGACTGTCGGGAAACATCCGCTCCATCACTGCCGACCCGGCGGAAGTGAGCCGGAAGCTGGCGCCGACGACGCCGGTTTCTTTGCCGTTCTCGTCCAGCATGATCCACTCGCCTTCCAGCGCAGTCAGCTTCGACATCACGTCATCGCCGGCCACCGCGGACCCGGGAAGGCAAAGCGCCACCAGGGCCGCGCAGGCAATCAATCCTCTTCGTGCCATGAAAGGTCCTCCCTGGGGCCGGTTCAGAGCCCCGGATTCGTCAATCCAGATCCCAGAGGCGCTTCGGATCCTCCAGCTCGTCCTTCGACCGAAGGGCTTCCTGAAACTTGTCCTCCAGGCTGGCGTGCCGGCGCTTCTCGTCGTCCATTGCCTGGCTGAAGATCTGGTCCGCCTTGGACTTTCGCTCCGCGATCTTTTCCAGGGCCGACTCGAAGGAGTAGTCCGGTTTCCTGCTCTCGCTTCGAATCACGAGGCCCGTCTTGGAATCGACGAGGAGCCGGCAACCGCAATCGGGGCATTCCACCTTGAATCTGGGCATGACCCTTTCATTCTAATATGAATCTCGCAGGACTGTTCCCCAGGGCGCCGGGGTCAGCAGGAAGGTTCCGAGAGGGCGTCGATGCGGCGGCGCACACCGGGGTCGGCCAGGAGTTCCGAGGCGCGGAACAGCGAAAAATAGCGGTAGGAAGCCAGATTCCCGGCGGCGCCCTCCTCCCGGTCGACGATGGAGATGACGGCGGCCACGCGGTAGCCTTCGGCCTCGGCCTGGACGATGGCCTTTTGGGCCGACCCTCCCGTGGTGCAGACGTCGTCGACCACCACCACCGGCGACCCCTCCGGCCCCTGGTAGCCTTCCAGGTAGCGCCGGGTCCCGTGGCTCTTGGGCCGCTTGCGGACGATGAACGCGTCAATCGGGTCGAATCGGGACCGGTGGGCGAAACTCACCGCCGCCACGGCGGCGACGATGGGATCGGCGCCCAGGCTCAGGCCGCCGATGGCGGCCGCCGAGACCTCCCGCCGCCGGAGCTCCTCCAGGATCAGCAGCGCGGAGAGGTAGGCGCCCTCGGCTTCCAGGGTGGCCTGCTTCAGGTCCAGGTAGTAGTGGCTCCGGCGGCCCGACGCGAGCCGGAAACGGCCCACCTTCAGGCAACGGCTCAACAGGATCTGCTTCAGGCGCTCACGGCTGTCCATGGGGAGGCGAGTATACATCTGGTACTATGACGCGCTCATGGTCAAACCGGGCAAGTGGCTGTCGCGGATCGGTCCCGGCGCCATCGTGGCGTCCGCCACCGTGGGAGCCGGCGAGACGGTTCTGGCCGTTCGCGCCGGCGCCTGGGGCGGTTACGACCTTCTCTGGCTGATCCTTCTGGCCATTCTGGCCAAGTCGTTCCTGACTCTGTATCTCCTGGGTCACTATACGGTCGCCACCGGTCGCACAGTGGCGGAAAAGCTGGTGGAGCTGCCCGGTCCCCGGGGGTGGTTTCTCTGGACCGTCCTGGTGTTGGAGTCCCTGGTGGCTCCCTTCGTTTTCGTGGTGATCGCGGTCCCGTGCGGGCGGTTGATGAGCCAGGTGCTGGCCGCTGGAGGATTGAACGTCTCCTACAAGTGGTTGGCTCTGGCCTTTCTGAGCCTGGCCATCCTGGTTGGCCTGGTTCAACGATACGGGACTCTGGAGAAATCGCAGGGTTTGGTCTGCCTGGTGCTTCTGGCGGGAACCGTGACCGCCACCGTCCTGGCCCGCCCCGACTTCGCTGGGATTCTCAAGGGAATGTTCAGCTTGGGTACGGTCCCTCCCTATCCGGACTGGATCCCCGCTGAAATCAAGGGAAGAAGCCGGCTCCTGGAGGTGGCCGCGGTCTTCGGATACGCCGGCAGCATCGCCATGAACTACGTGGTCTACTCCAACTGGGTCCTGATGAAAGGCTGGAGCCTGAAGGGAGTCTCGGGACGTGCCGCAAGAAAGCGCGCTCTGGGGCCCCTGAAGTTCGATGTGGGGGCCAACGCGGTCGTCGTGTTTCTGGTGACGGTGGCCTTCATGGTGGGCGGCGCAGCCATTCTGAATCCCATGCAAAAGATCCCGCAGGGATACGATCTGCTGACGGAGCAGGCCCATATCTTCGCCGAAATCTCATCCTTCATGATTCCGCTCTACTACGTCACGATTCTCGCCGCGCTCTGGGGGACGTTGAACGCGCTGCCCGATATCTACGGCAGGGGCGCTCACAGTTTTCTTCGTCAGCTCGTGCCCGCCGGCCGGAATTGGTCGCTCGCCGGGGTGAGAAACATTTACGGGATCTCCATCCTGGTCCTTTCCGGGTTTTTCATCTGGAGCGGGACGACCCCCATCATCATGGTGGACATGGTGGCGCTCTTCAGCACCAACGTGGGCGTGGGCCTCGTTTGCATCGCCGCCATCTGGTTGAACCGGCAACTTCCTGCCGCCAAACGGGTCTCTCCCTGGCTCTCGGGAGCCGCCGTGGCCGGAGCGGCCGTCACCAACGTCATGGCGCTGATTTCCGCACGGGAAGTGTTGTTGCGGTACTTTTGACGCGAATACGCGGTTCGGCTCCTTCGTTCGGAAAGGCCGAACCTGCACGTGGGAGGGAGTCCATGCCAGCCGACAAGCGATTCAATCCTGACGAACTGAAGCAGTTGCTCCAGAACAAATACGGGACCGGAGTGCGGGTCGAAGTGTTCCCCAAGGCGGAACGGGAGGGAACGGGAGAAGAGCCGGCCCAGGAGCCGGCGAGTCATCGCGATCTCACGTTCGACTACCGTCCGAGTCAGATCAAGGAGTACCTGGACCGTTTCGTCATTCAGCAGGACGAAGCCAAGAAGGTTCTCTCAACCGCCATCTGCGACCACTACCACCACATCCAGAACTGCAGCGACCCGGACGAGTGCCGGGAGTACAAGAAGCAGAACATCATCATCATCGGTCCCACGGGGGTGGGAAAGACCTACCTGATCCAGAACATCGCACGGTTGATCGGAGTTCCGTTCTGCAAGGCCGACGCCACGAGGTACAGCGAAACCGGCTACGTGGGAGGCGACGTGGAGGATCTGGTGCGGGAACTGGTCCAGCAGGCGAACGACGACGTTCGCCTGGCGGAGTATGGAATCGTCTACCTTGACGAGATCGACAAGATTGCCGGACCCACGGGCGTCATCGGGCGGGACGTGAGCGGCCACGGTGTGCAAAGGGGCCTCTTGAAGCTCATGGAAGAGACGGAGGTCCCGTTGCGGTCGCCCACGGACATCGCCAGCCAGATGCAGTCCCTGATGGAGATTCAATCCGTCAGAAAGCCGGAAAAGAAGACGATCAACACCAAGCACATCCTCTTCATCGTCAGCGGCGCCTTCAACGGACTGACCGAGATCGTCGGGAAACGCCTGGGCTCAAGACAGATCGGCTTCATGGGCGGAGAGCAGGAGGCAGATCGGAAAGAGGAGCTGTTGCTGCAGCAGGTCCGTTCCACGGACTTCGTGGAGTATGGTTTCGAATCGGAGTTCATCGGGCGCCTGCCGGTGGTGACCCACTGCCGCCGCCTCAGCGTCGACGACCTTTTTCAGATCCTGAAGAGGTCGGAGGGGTCCCTCCTCAAGCAGTACAAGAAGGATTTTCTGGCGTACGGAATCGACGCCTATTTCAAGGATGGGGCGATGCGCGCGCTGGCCGCGCTGGCGGAGCGGGAAGAGACGGGCGCGCGCGGACTGATGACGGTGTGCGAGAGGGTCTTCCGCGACTACAAGTACCAACTTCCCGATCATGAAGTGACGGAATTGGTGGCGGACCGCAAACTGGTCGAGGATCCGAAAGCGTCGCTCAAGGAGCTGCTGGCCAAGCCGGACCTGCATCACGAGGCCATCCTGCAGTTCCAGCTCAAACGTTTCGAGGCGGAGTTCTACCAGCGTTACGGAGTGGCGATCAGCTTTACGCCGGAAGCCGTTGCACTCATTTCCGAGCGGGTGAGAGGCCCGAATGCCGACGTCCTGCAATACTGCCGGGACCTGTTTCGGGAGTACGAGCACGGAATGAAACTGCTGGCGCGGG
>JAPOYZ010000597.1 GCA_026706325.1 Candidatus Aminicenantota bacterium | reverse complement strand
GCAGTGAAGTTCCGACTAGACATTCGTACCGCGTAGGCGGGCCTTACGCTGAACCGTGTCTTCTCCATGAACGGATCAATCGAGTTGGGCCAGGAGTTCATCGATGGGCTCGTCGCCCGGCCACGCTCCCACGAGGATCATGGGATCGGTGGATCGAACATTGCGTTTTCGCTGAGCCGTAACCGGGCCCAGCGACTCGCCAGCTTTACCCGAAGGGCTCACTTCGAACACGCCGTCTCCTTCAGCACGGCCACTCATCCGACGCGCCTCGATCCATCGCGCGTGTCCGTTTGCTTTAAAGTGAACAAGCCCCTCCACGGTAGTCGGTTTTCCCCAAAGCGGACGTAGGACCTCTGTGTCCAGCAAGTCTGGGTGCAGCTTTCCAAGGAGTTGATCGTTCCGGCCGAGCAACAGGCGAAAACGGCCACCACCACATTTAATTTCGTCCAGTCTGCCGGTCACGATGAACGACCTGGGTGGTGGAATACTCCTTAACCGCTCGGATACCTGCGTGCAGACATGCTCATCCAGTACGAATCCCGAGCCTGTCGAACCCTGTGGAATCAACTCGTAGCGAATACCAGGAGTGCCTGAGGCTGAGTTGAATTTGAGAATTGCTTTCAGGACGTCCGCGTCGAAATGGTCACCCGGGGATTCGGCAGACGTGGCTTCTTCGATTGCGCGTGCCGCCATGTCGAGCGAAGTGTCATCGAGACTCGGCTTGTCATGCCACAATTCCTGTTGGGAAAGCTCGCCATAGGCCGTCTCACGAAATCGAGGCGCCTCGATTTCGAGAATCGTCGAGCCGGAGTTCAATCCGGTAACCGTAAAATTGGCGCTTGCCCGAAGCCATTTGGGTTTTCGCCCCCTCCCACTGCTCTGCCCGGTTACGATCAAACGCGTGGCTCGTTCCCCCGTTTGCAGTAGAGCATCCAGAATACGGCATAGGCTTGTCGCCTTGATCTGCCCGGTAGGTTCCGGGAGGCCGCTGAGGCGCAATTGATACCGTTGCGTGTTCACTGCAAGCTCTCCTTTCCCCGGTGAACCGGTTTTTTGGGTCAGTATAACCCTCATGTGGCACTGCTGCCGGTGGTCAGGCAGGGAGCCAGGACTACCGAATCCAGCAGCGAATCACACGCGAATCCGAAGAGATTCCAAGACGTACTCTCGGTGTCGTGTCGCCAAATCGGGGATTCCGGAGTCGAGAGAACCCAAGAGGTCCCTGACCTGTTGGGCCGAATAGAGGGCTCCGGGGCTGATATGGAGGAATTGGCGTAACGCTGTCCTTACTATTTCCGAGGGGCTGAGACCCAGGTTCCGGGAAGCAAGTGCTATTCCTTCACTCAGATCGTCGGGAATACGCACGGTCAGTCGTTGCTGCATGCGTTACATTGTAAGACACAACGCGGGAGAAGAACTCAACGGTGGTTGACGGCATCGCTCGTTTCTCTTGCAACCGACTCCCGTTCGAGGCTTCGTTCGGGAGCGGATCGGACCTGGAGAGGATCATTCGGAAGGGAAAATCATGAAAGTCAACAGAAGGAACTTCGTCCGAGCGGCTGCGGCCGCGGGGGTAATTCATAAAGCGGGAATGGAGCGAACCGTGTCCGCCGGTTCTGAGACCCGGCGCATGCGGGTCACCGCCTTTCCGCGCGCCGTCGGGAGGGACCCTTCGCCTCTGTCCAAGGCGGCCCTGCGCCACATGCGGCAGATGGGAATCCGGGATATCCGAATCGCCTCGAGGTGGATGCCCGGCTACGTGCGGGACGGTGAAATAGACCTGGACGAGCTGCTGCGGGTCAAGCGGCGCGCCGAGGGTGTGGGAATCAAGATCAACGCCGTCTATCTCCGCAAGGTGGACACCGCCAACCTGCTCCTGGGCCGTCCCGGATGGAAGCAGGAGTTGGAGAAGATCTCCCGGACCATCGAGAAGATGGGGAAAGCGGGGATACCGATTCTGGAACACAGCCTCCTGCTCTCCCGGGTCACCCGGGACGTCTTCAAGCTTCCGCTGCCCGGCTACCGGCACGTTCTTGAGGGCCGGGGCGGGTACCGCATGTACCGGTTCGACGGGACGGGAACCGAGGAGCACGGCCGGCCGGCCGGCTCCATCTCCTCCGATCAGTTGTGGGAGCGGATCACCCGATTTCAGGAACAGTGCATCCCGGTGGCGTCCGAAGCCCGGGTCCACGTGGCCTGCCATCCCGACGACCCCCCGTCGGCCCGCTACTGGGGAGTCTCCCAGGTCCTCAACAGCAAGGAGGGCCTGGACCGGCTCATCAACATCGTTCCCAGCAAGTACAACGGCATCCTCCTCTGCCTGGGGACGATGCAGGAGTCCGGAGCCGACGTCATCGACCTGATCCGCTATTTCGGGGGCCAGAAGAAGATCTTCGACATCGATTTCCGAGCCGTCCGCGGGACCGTACCCAACTACGACGAGGTCTTCCTGGACGAAGGGGACCTGGACATGTGGAAGGTGGTCCAGGTGCTCCGGGACGTGGGCTACGAGTGGACGCTGGAGCCGGACCACGTCCCCGGTTTCACGGCCGAAGAGAAGGGCGACCTGATCTCCTACGCCTGGGCCATCGCCTACATCAAGGCTCTGATCGCCGCCGCCTACGGCGAGAGGGTGTGAGACCTGGATCTGCGTTTGGGGCTTCCGACCCGATGGCGGGAGGTCAATCCCTCTCCGCGACCCAGATGTTTCGATAGCGCACCGGGTTGCCGTGGTCCTGCAAATAGATGGGGCCCGGTTCGCCTTCCTTGAATTTGAGCCCGTCCGATTCGGGTGGCAGCCGCGGCAGGACGACCTGGTCGTGGATCAAGACTCCGTTGTGCCGGACCGTCATCGTCGCCGGGGAGATCTTCTTTCCCGCTGTGTCGAACCTGGCCAGGGTGAATTCGATGTCGTAGGTCTGCCAGGATAGCGGCGGGAACGACATGTTGATCCGGGGCCCCACCATTTCGTGGATGCCTCCGGCGCGGCCGAATTTGGACAGCCGCTCGAACTTGCGGTTCTCGTGGTGCCAACCGAAGGAATCCACGATCTGCACCTCCCATTCCCGCTTGACGTAGACGCCGCTGTTGCCCCGCTTCATGCCCCGCGCCGTCGGCATGAAGGGGCAGCGGAACTCCAGGTGGATCCGGACGCTTCCGAACTTCCGCTTGGAAGTGGTCCCCACGTCCAGCAGGCCGTTTTCGACGAGGCGGCCGTCTTTCCACTCCTGGACGCCGGTCCCGTCGAACAGCACGATGGCTCCGGCGGGCGGCTCGGCGCCCAGCGTCGGGGATTTGCGAAGCACCTTCTTCAGACGGAATTCAACGCTGTCCGCCCGTCCGTGAAAGGTGTGGGCCTCGCCGGTGAAGACACCGTCCCGAACAAAGCCCCGGAAGTTGGAACTGGCGAACTTGAGCCGTTCGCCGTGAATGCCATGGAAAACGGTCCGGCCGTCCGCCTGGGTCTTGCCCCCGATGTGGTAGACGGTGCTCTCGTCCCAGCCGGCCCCCGGAAGACCCCCGGTATAGACCACCCCCTGGAACTCGCGGTTCCCCAGGGCGATCACCTGAATGCCGACGGGAAAGTCGGAGCCCACGTTGCCGGCGTACTCCCCCTGAACCTGGAAGTCAGGTCCCGCCTCGGCCGGATCCGTGAACGAGGGGAGTTCCGACGCCAAGCCAGTCGAGGAATGATTCCCAACGGTTGTCCAGCCGAACGCGAAAACCAATGCAAGCAGAAGGTGGCGCCGTGCCCGCAAGACCCCCGTTCCGGGCGTCACCGCATGGACTCCTTGGCCCGCTCGGCCAACTCCTCCGGAGTCAGATCCTCCTGGTGAGTGGCGATGCACCAAATGTTGCCGTCCGGGTCCTGGACGATGGCGTTGCGGTCTCCGTAGAACATGTCCGCCGGCTCCTGCCTGGACTTCGCCCCGGCCGCCAGCGCCTGCGCGTAGGTGGCGTCGGTGTCGGGGACATAGAGGTAGAGCATGCATGGCAGGGCGGGGAACTGGTCCTGCGCCCGGCCCAGCATCACGTACGAATCGCCGATGAGGGCCTCCGCGTGTCCCGTTTTCCCGTCCTGGCTCGGGACGCGCTCCGTTACCGCGGCGCCGAAAGCCGCCTTGAGGAATTCGAGGAACCGGTCGACGTCGGCGACGACCATGTACGGTGTCACCGTGTGGAAGCCATCGGGGATGGGTTTAACGGCCATCGGAATTTTCTCCTGCTCACGGATGTCGTAACTCGGTGCACACAGGGCACAGAGGGTATCCAACCGTCTGTACTCCAGCAAGGACTTACCCGGCACTGCTCCGGTCCGTGAAAATTTCGTTGGATACGGGATACCGGCTCACGGTCAGGCCGAATTCGTCATATACTCGACGACTCTGTGCGAAATCCCAGGTTCATTGTCCTGCTCCTGATCAGCGTCTTCTGGACGCCTGAATCGGCTGTATCCCAGAGTCAGGTCGCGGTTTTGGAGGGGACTGTGCGGGAACTCGACGGCGCACCCCTGGCGGGGGTCGAGATCCAGGCCCGGCGGACGGAAACCAACGAACTGTATGTCCGCGAAACCGACGCCTCCGGCGTCTACGGCTGGGGCGGCCTGCCGGTGGGAGACTACGCAGTCCTGGCCTCCAAGAACCGCTTCGATTCCCAGCGCCGACAGTCGGTGAGGCTCCAGGTCGGACAGCGGGTTCGCCTCGATTTTCGCCTCCGCCGCACCTCCCCGGGGAAGTCGTCCAAGATATCGGAGGACCTCTCCCAACTCACCGTCGAGCGGGACGATGTGGGACAGCTCATAGATAGCAAGCAACTGCGCAACATGCCCTCCAAGGAACGCAACTTCCGGGATCTGGTCTCGCTGGCTCCGGGGGCAGTCTCCCAGGGGACGCGTCGCATTCAGGTCCTGGGGATGAGTTGGCGGGACAACCTGACCTATTTCGACGGGACCCTGATCACCGGTGGTAACGGATCCAGCAGCCTGACTCCCTCGTCGGAAGCGATCCGGGAATTCGACGTCAAGACCAGCCTCTATTCGGCGCAATACGGCATTCGCTCCGGCGGCCAGGTGTTGCTGGTGACCCGGCACGGCGGAAACCGCTTCCATGGCGGCCTCTTCTGGTTTCACCGCAACGACAATCTGGATGCGGGAAACTACTCCGAGCAGCGGAAG
>JAPOYZ010000087.1 GCA_026706325.1 Candidatus Aminicenantota bacterium | reverse complement strand
CCAGCAGGATGTGGGGGGCCCGGAAATACGGGATGATCTGGTTGGTGTAGAGCTGAACATCGGCGGAGCCCCGATAACCGAGCCAGACCGGATCGGTCCAATTCAGAAAGTCCTGGGAGGTTCCGGTCATAACGTCCCGGATGCCCCTGGTCCTCGGCTGATTCTCCGCGGTCGGCCGGAAGTCGCGGTGGTATTCGCGGTACTCGTTCCGGAACGAATCCCAGAAGGCCAGGTTCTGGGAGTCGAAGTAGCCCTGGGTGATGACCAGGCGGTCCGCCATCAGCTCCCAATGGATGGCGTCGGCCGACTTCCACGCGTAGAGCCCGCGGAGCCGGCTCCAGGAGAGGGCCTTGTAGCGCGCATCGGGCGAGGCGGCCGGATTGGGGTCCTTGAAGGGGACGAAGTTGCGGATGATGTCGCCGTCCGGAAGCCGATCCATGAGGATGTTGTTCCGCTTGGATCCCTCGAACTCCACCAGGCCCAGTTGGGGCCGGTACCAGTGGATCCCGTCGAGGCTCTCGGCATAGCAGGTCACCTGCCGGCGTGGAAATTCGAGCGTCTTCCCGGTCTCGAAGTGCCAGCCCCGGTAGTACATCCGGTAGCGGTTTCCGTCCTGAAAGATGGTGAAGGTGAAGCAGGCGTTCCCCTCCCAGGGCCGGTCGGTGACCAGGACCGCCTCCCGGGGAATCGGGCGTTGCAACTGGAGCCGGGCCTCGCGCCGAAGCTCTTCCACCAGGGAGGGTTCCACGAACAACTCCAGCCGCGAACCGACGTCCAGGACCTCCGAGTGGAGGCTCCAGCAGAGCGCGGGGAAGAGAAGCGCCAGGATGGGCAGCTTGACGATAAGGGGTGTCAACATGCGTTTCGCTCCACAAACTTCTGGATTGCTCAGTCTACGGCACGGACAGGGAAAACTCGGGACAGGGCGAACGCCGATCCGAACGTGATCAGCGAGGAGACCGGGATCACCCACATCCAGGCCAACCGCGGGAGACCGAAGAGCCAATGGCCCTGGGCCCAGACCAGGCCCGCGGACATTCCCGCAAGGGCGGACACGATGACCACCCGGCCGCTGGCCGGGACCTTCAGGATGGCCAGGAACATCATCGCCCCCAGGGTGCCCACCAGGAAGCTGCTGATCCGGCCCGTCAGGTCGAAGAGGTTCCCACGCTGATCGTCGGGGATGGAATCCAACAGGAAACAGATCAGCATGGCTGCGACTCCCGCGGCGACGGTCACGGCCCGAGCCAGCTTCAACTCGCGGCCGGGAGTGCCGGCCATGGTCCGCAGACGCCGGTAGTAGTCGGTGATGATCACCGAGGAGATGGAGTTGATCCCCGAATCCAGGCTCGACATGGCCGCGGAGAAGAGGGCCGCCACCACCAGCCCGGCCAGGCCCCTGGGAAGGACGTGACCGATGAAGTGCGGGAATACGCTGTCCGTGTCCGCGGGGAGATGGGCGTGGTAGTAGGAATAGAGCGCCATTCCGCACAGGCTCAGAAGGAGAGTGATGACGACGCTTGCCGTCAGGTTGCAGGCAAACGAGCGCCGTGCCGAAGTGGCCGAGTCGGTGCTGAGATAGCGCTGGACGGCCACCTGGTCTCCGGCCGCGGTGCAGATCCACCAGAAGAGGGTCCACATGATCATCCCGACCCAGGTCAACCGGACCGTCGGGTCGAGGCTGAAGAGAGGTTGGGGCTCCATGTCCGCCGCCGCCATCTGGCCGTACCAGGTGAGCGGTCCGGTGCCGGCGTCGAGGGCCACATAGCCGATGGTGAAGAGGGCTCCGCCCAGGAGGATGAAGAACTGGACCACGTCGGTCCAGATCACGGCCCGGATCCCGCCCAGAGTCGTATAGACGGTGCCCACGGCCGCCACCCCCAGGACCACCGTGGAGAACGGCAGGCCGCTGATGGTGGCCAGGGCGCCGGCTGCCGTGAAGACGATGGTCCCCATCCACGCCAGCCGGATCAGGACGAAGATGGTGGCCCCGAAGAGGCGCGTGGACAGGTCGAATTGCCGCTCCAGGCACTCGTAGGCCGAGGTGATCTTCAGTCGCATCAGGAAGGGAACCACCAGGTACCCCACCAGAAGGAAGACGATGGGATAGGAGAGCAACTGGGAGTTGGCCCCCAGTCCGTGCTTGATGATCTCGCCGGGGTGGGAGAGATAGGTGATGGTGGAGAGGATGGAGGCCAGCAGGCTCAACCCCACGGCGAACCAGGGCATGTTCCGCCCCGCCAGGAAGTACTCCTCGGTGTCGCGCTGGCGCCGGCTGAAGGTGTAGCCGAGGAGGACGACCGCGGCCAGATAGAGGAGGATGGCCGCGTAGTCGATGCCGTGGAGCCCCTCGAATCGGCCCGGCGGACCGCCCATGGCCAGAAACGGCGTCATCACCAGGTTCCTCTCGAGAAACCGCAACGCCAAGACATCAGACCGCCATCCAGTCGTTCGAGATGATCTTGATCATAGTGGCGGGGGCGCTTACACGCGCATCTTGCCGGACTCGAAACGGATGAAATAGTAGAGATGTACTTTCGCCTCGGTGCGGTTGGCGACGGCGATCATGGCCCGCCGGAGTCTCAATGCCGACCTCGGTCCAAGCCGCGGCGGTCACCCACCACTCGCCTTGGCGCAACGTCCCGGCCGTGCGGACAGCCCCGGAGTGCCAGTTGATTCGCCGCTGGCCAGCGCTGTACCCTGACCGCACAAGCATAATTTCGTCGCGGAGTTTGCCTTCGGCACGTTAGAGTACGTGATGACCGCCAACTGCACGGAAGAGGACCATGGGAAAGATCCGACATCAGGAAATGCCTGAATCAGCATCTGTCGACAACCGGGTCGAAGAGGACGTAGATGTCCTCGATGAAGCAGAGGAGGTCATTCCCTTCACCTATAGCATTACGTCCTATGGTGCGGACTACCCTGTGGACTCCCTCGTAAGCCGACTTGATCGCGGTGACATCATTGTACCGACATTTGACTGGGTTTCCGAAGAAGACACTGAGATCGTAGGATTTCAACGGGAATATGTATGGCCGAGGCCGAAAGCGGACAAGTTCATAGAGTCCCTCCTCCTCGGTCTGCCTGTTCCCGGTATTTTCCTGGTAAAAGAGGCGACGGGGCGCTTTTTGGTTCTGGATGGGCACCAGCGGCTTCACGCCCTCCACGCGTACTACAAGGGCGTCATCAATGGAAAAGAATACCGTCTACAAAATGTACAAGAGCGTTTCGTGGGAATGCGGTTCAAGGATTTGGATACGGAGGATCGGCGTCGCCTCGACGACAGCATCATCCACGCCACCGTCGTGAGGCAGGACGAGCCGAGTCAAGACCAGAGCAGTATCTACATAATCTTCGAACGTCTCAATACCGGAGGCGTCAACCTCCAGCCACAAGAGGTCCGCGTGGCACTCTATCATGGTGAATTTGTGCGGCTTCTGAAGAGTCTCAATGACGAGAGTGCCTGGCGAAGACTTTACGGTACAAAATCGAAGCGTCTAAAGGACATGGAGATGATCCTCCGATTCTTTGCCTTCTACTATCGCTCCGATCATTATCGCAGCCCGATGAAGGACTTCTTGAACCGTTACATGGCGGAAAATCGGAACCTTGACAGGCAGTCCGAGGGAGAATTGCGAGAAGTATTTTGCAAGACAACTTCAGTACTGAGTAGCGTCCTCGGGCGGCGGGCATTCCGACCCAAGAGAGCTGTGAACGCTGCCGTGGTGGACTCGTTGATGACGGGTGTGGCTAAACGTCTCAGGTCCGGAGAGATCAAGGACTCCGCTCAGTTCCTGGGCCGGTACGAGTCGTTGCTCACAAACAAAGAGTACGTTGCAGCCACTGAGACAGGAACTTCGCAAGAGGCTAACGTCAAAGCCCGAATGACGCTTGCGAAGGATGCCTTCGTGGATGTCATATGACGGGTCAAGCTGAGGTGTCCAGCATGAAACAACGGCTTGATGCTACATTCAAGCGCGCAAAAGGCGTCGCTTGGGAAGACTTCGAGTTACAGGCGGATTTCGCCAGATACCTTTGTGTCTTGGTTTCCGGCTATATCGAGAAAGCAGTGGTTGCCTTTATTCTTGACCATACACGGCGACAGGGTGGGCCGACGCTGCAGCGCTTCGTTGAGCGACGGACGAAAAACTTCGCGAACGCGAAGGCATCGCGTGTCCAAGAGTTGTTGGGGAGTTTCGATCCAGCTTGGCAACAGGAGTTGGAAGAGTTCCTGGTCGATGAACGTAAGGACGCGATCGACAGTATCGTAAGTCTGCGAAATGTCATTGCTCACGGAGGTTCCGTCGGGTTGACGTACAGCCGTATCCTCGCGTACTACCAGCATGCACAGCAGGTTGTCGACCGGGTAGGACAGATCTGCGTGCCTCGTGCGGGCGGCGCGTGAACCGGAATCTGAATCTCAAGCGCCGGCCGAGGGTGGGCATTGGAGAGTTGCGGTCCCGTCGCTGTATTGGTTACCCCTCGTTGGCACGGAGCACGCGCAGAAAGTTCCCGCTCAGGACCTTGACGACCTCCTCCTCCGAGTATCCCCTTTCCAGCAGACCGCCGACGAATTGCTGGTAGAGCCACGTATAGTCTTCCCGCCTGATGTCGGTGTCGGTCCCGATGCTGACGTGGTCGATACCCACCAGCTTCACGATGTAGTCGATGTGGTCCAGGGTGCCTTCCACGGTCGCCCCTTGGGTGATGACTCCCGACCGGGGCCGGATTTTGTGGAGGGTGGACAGAGGCTCCAAACCCAACACCTGGAGTGCCTCCTGCTTCTCTGCCGGATTGCGTATGGCCGCAGCCAGCCGAAAGGGGTCCGGATAGCTTTCCAACAGATAGTTGTTGACCTTGGCCATCGTCATCCACGCTCCCGTCTTGCGGATCGGTTCCAGGTGTTTCGGGTCGTACATGGCGCCGACGGCGATCAATCCGCCCTTTTGGGCCAATGCCTTGATCTGGTCGTCGGTGAGGTTGCGAACCGCATCGACGACACCCCGGGCTCCTGAATGGGACGCGATGACCGGTTTCTCGGAGGCCTCGATGGCCTCGTCCATGGTCTGGTCCGAGGAATGGGACAGATCCACCAGGATCCCCAGGCGATTGCACTCCCGCACCACCTCCAGACCGAAGTCGTTCAGTCCCAAGTCGTCGTCGTCCAGGATTCCGGAGCAGGCATCGGCCCAGGAGGCGGGGAAGGCGTGAGCCAG
>JAPOYZ010000485.1 GCA_026706325.1 Candidatus Aminicenantota bacterium | reverse complement strand
GGGGAGAACTCGTCCGAGGGGCGGAGCCCCTCTTCCAGGCGGACCAGCTCACGCTCGCTCAGGAGGACGAAGTCTCCTCCCCGAAACGCCGTTCCGCTGGCCAGGTCGAACCTCTGCAATTGCAGGGAACGGGACGCCAGGGGTTCCAGGTGACTTCCTTCGGAGATGGTCCTGAGCCGGGCCCGGGGCAGGGAACCTCCCTGGAGGTCCAGGATTTCGATTTGGGAATCCAGCGGAGAATCGAGCCGCTGAGCCGCGACCTCCAAGGCCAGAGGCCTCCCCCGGCGAGCCGGAAACCGGAAGACGTCAACGTCCTGCGACGAATCGATCCGGCCATTGACGGTGATGGGAACGGAGAGCGGCTGGGCCGTCTCCGGGGCGTCGTTCTGCTCCGACTCCAGGGTCTCCTCATGGTTCCCCACGGCGATCCGGACGGGGTTGAGGGACGGTCCATGGGCCGTGCGGATCGTCAGGTCCCGAAAGCCGTTCTCCCGGGCTGGCCGATCCCCGCGGAGCCGAATCCTGGTCTGACTTCCCAGATTGAAGCCCTCCAGCCGCGCTTCCACCTCTTCACCCCGGCGCACGCCCAGGGGAAACAGGTGGGTCACATAGGGTACGGCGCCCAAGGTCAGGCGGTAGAAGCGTCGCGAGCCGCCTCCGCCGGCGAAATCGGTGACCCGGACGGTGTAGCGGCCTGACCGGGGCAGGCGCATTCCCAGCATGGCGTCGAGGTTTCTTGGAGAGGCGTTGTTGCTGCTGGCCAGGACGCGTCCCTCCGGTCCCATAAGCGTGAGAGCCGCGTCCATCCGGGATCCCAAGGGGTGGGCTTGTAGTTGGAGCACCAGCTCCTCACCCTGGCGCCCTTCCAATTGGAAGTAGTCTTCCTCTCCTCCCTTTGCGATCCGGCCGTTCACCGTCACGGGAAGGGTTACGGGTTGGGCTTCGGAAACGGTGTGGTTGCCGTCGGACTCGCGGATCTCGGGGAACCGCCCGACGGCGAAGGGAATCCAGTTGCTGGCTCCGTGCCGGGTCTTGACTCGCAATCCGTAGATAGCGGGAGGCGTTTCCTCGTTCACATCGACTTCCAGGCGCAGCCGCTCCAACGGCGTCTCGTACCTGCCGTTGGGACCGCCCGATCCCTCGAGCATTCTTGCCGTTAGGTTCGAGGAGTTAAAAACGATATTTCCCGAATCTTTGAGATGTATTCCCTCCAAAATCACTTGAACTCTCGATCCGGCCTGGGCTCCCGGCGGGTCGGCCAAGTAGACCACAGGCGCAAAAGGGTAATAGGTGGTGGCGAAGCCCCAGGAGAGGGTCCCGAGAAGGATGAGGATCGGAGTTCCGAGTTTCACGGACATCAGTGGTTGAAGAGGAATTCCTTGCTCATCATCACGCCAGCCCAGAAATCTTCCAGGAGTTCCCGGCGGATCCGATCACCGGAGGAGGCCGAGTCTCCATCCGGGTCGAACATTTCCAGGACCTCCGCTTCTTCACCCGGGGACGGCGGCCGGGAAAGCGAGGTCCAGAAGATCCGGCGGACGATCTCACGATCCGTGAGCCCCTGGTCGAGCATCCGCTGGAGGTCTCCTTCGGGGGAGCGGAGCTTGGCGCTCAGGAGCTCCCCGTTGAGGAGGTGCAGGACCTGGGGAACCGTGGAACTCCGGACCCGCTCCGAGTAGGCGTTGATTTCTCTGGAAGGGCGTCCGAAGAGGGTCAGGGCATAGGAGCTCACGCGGGAGTCGGGCAGTTGCAGGGCCCGGACGCCCTCAGGATGACCGGCGAAGCTCTCGGGCACCCCCAGGGCCTGGGACACCACGTCCAGCAGGACCTCGGCGGGGAGTCTCCGGATCAGATAGTGGGAGTAATACGTCCGGTCATGGCTGTTGTCTTGGGGCCGGGAACTCCTCTGGTAGGTGGCCGAGTTCACTATGGTTCGGATCAGAGACTTGAGATCGAATCCGCTCCGCACGAACTCGCGCCCCAGGGCGTCCAGGAGGGGCGGGTTGGAAGCCACATTCGTTTCCCGCATGTCGTCGGCGGGATGGACGAGGCCCCTGCCCATGAAGTGATGCCAGACGCGGTTCACGACCGCGCGGACGAAGTAGCGATTCTCACCCGAAGTCAGCCACTGGGCGAGAGGGAGGCGCCGGTCTCTCCCCGGTCGGTCGCTGATCGTCTCCACCGACTCCAGAGGGCGGGGAGGCAGGGGCCGGCCCAAGAGTGGATGGATCACCTCGCCGCGGCTGGCGGTGAATATGGTGGTCTCCTTCAAAGAGTTGGGATTGTCCGTAAACCCGTAGCCCAGGTCGTTCTTGCGGCCGACTCGGGAAAAGAAGCTGGAGAGATGGTAGTAGTCGTCCTGTGTCCATTTGTCCAAGGGGTGGTTGTGGCAACGGGCGCAGTTGATGGAGATCCCCATGAAGGTGAGGGTCATGTTCTCCGCCAGCACGGTGGGCTCGTCGTGAAGCAGGTAGTAGTTGGCGGCGCCGTTGGCCAGATTGCTTCCGGAGGCGGTGATGATCTCCCGGACGAAGCGGTCCCAGGGCTTGTTTTCGGCGACCGCCTGTCGAATCCAACCATGGAAGGTGCGGGTCGCGGCCGGCGTGAGCTTGGAACTGGAGACCAGGAGGAGGTCGGACCACTTGTAGGCCCAGAGGTCCACGAATTCGGACCGTTGCAGCAACGCCTCCACAAGACGGCGTCGTTTTCCAGGGTCCGGATCGGCCGCAAACCGTTTCGCCTCTTCGCCGCTGGGCAGGATTCCCGCCGCGTCCAGGTAGGCCCGCCGGAGAAACTCCGAATCGGTGCAGAGCTCCGACGGAGGAATCCTCATCTGTTGCAGCTTCTCCAGGACCAGGTCGTCGATGAAGTTGTGGCGTGCCGCCTTGCGGAAGACCTGCTCCGAAATCCGGTCCGGAAAGGGAACGGAAAATCTCGCCATGGCGATCCGATCCAGGTACCAAACCGAAAGCGTGGCCTCGCCGTGACCCGACGTCTCCACCATTCCATCCTGTCCAACTTTGGCCACCGAGGCGTCGCTGCTGGTGTACTTGCCCCAGCGGGTGACGTCCTCGGTCCGTCCGTCGGAATAGAACGCCCGGACCACCAGCCGGTGCCGGACCCCGGGCCGCAGCATCGCCTGCGAAGGGTAGACCTCCAACCGCTCGACCCTGGGATCGTCGGGAGCGGGACCCTTGGCTCCGCCGGCAATCCAGTCGGCCATGATTCGATAGTCGAGGGAGTCCGTTTCCAGCAGTTTTCCTCCGCCGTGGGAGACAGCCAGGGTGGGTTTGAGCAGGATCAGGCTCCGGGACGGCTCCTGGCGGGAGATCCTGCGGCCCCCGGCCTCCCGGGTCAGGGCCCGGAAGTCCTCCTGCAGGGAATAGCCTCGCAACGAGAGCTTGAAGAAGTTCTGTCCCGCACCGGCGCCATGGCAGGGTCCCGAATTGCAACCCGACTTGGTCATGACCGAGCGGACTTGGTTGCGAAAATCCAGGCGCGGCGGTTGGTTGGCCGATTTTACCTGGACCAGGACGGAGGTCTGGCGTCCGTCGGGCAGCCGGGCGGTGATTCGGGTCTCTCCGTCGCCCAACGCCCGCACCAACCCTTGAGTGTCCACTCGGGCGACGCCGGGAGACGAAGAGGTGAAGGTCGCGTTCGGGGTCAGGTCGGCCTCGGAGCCGTTTTGGGGCGTCCGCTGGATCAGGATGAGCTGCTGTGTTGCATCCTGTCCCTGAAAAGTGATGTCCGGTGGCATCAGCGCCAGTGAACCGGCCCCGGAAACCGTGAGCGTGGACGCGGCCAGCAGCAGAGTCGCGATCATGCGGTGCCGAAGAGCTCCCGGATCGGCTCCACGCCGATCTCCACCACGGGAACGGGCCGGCTGCCCGGTCCGTCCAGTTCGGTGTGAACGCTGATGCCGAGGGCGTGGTACAGGCTGGCGAGAATCTCCATGGGTTCGACGGGACGGTCCCTGGGTTCGCTGGCCGTGCGGTCGGAGGAACCGATGACCTGCCCTCCCACGACGCCTCCGCCGGCGAGGATGAGCGTGCCGCAGGCCGGCCAGTGATCCCGTCCGCCCGCCGGATTGATCTTGGGCGACCGGCCGAACTCTCCCATGGCCACCACCAGGGTCTGTTCCAGGAGGCCGCGCTGCTGGAGGTCTTCGAGCAGGGAGGAGAAGGCGTGGTCGAACATGGGCCCCAGCGTGTCGAGGGCGCTCAGGGAGGTGAAGGGCGACTGGCCATGGATGTCCCAGGACCCGGCAAGATCGTCGAACATGTTGACGGTGACGAAGCGGACGCCGCGCTCCACGAGGCGGCGGGCCAGGAGGCAACTCTGCCCGAATCGGTTCATCCCATAGCTTTGCCGAAGCGGGTCCGGCTCGCCGGTCAGGTCGAAGGACTGACGGGCCTGGCGGGAGGAGACGATCCGGTAGGCCTGGGAGAAATTGGCGTCCAGGAGCCGGCTCTCGGCGCAATTCTCTTCGAAATCGAGGAAGCTCCGGTCGATGAGCCGGCGGAAGGAAATCCGTCTTTGGGCTCGAACCGCCGAGACGTAATCGGGCGGCCGGAGGTCCCGGACCCGAAACGAAGGGTCGGATGGGTCGGAGTCGATGACGAAGGGTTCGTGAGTCTTGCCCAGGAAACCGGGCCCCTGGCCCTTGTCCGGCCGGTAGGGGAGCAGGACGTGCGCGGGCAGGTCGCCCCGGGCGCCTTTCAGCTTGTCGACGACGCAACCGGGATGCGGATACTGAATTCCGGGGAGCGGAGGCCTTCCGGTCTGCATCCAGGTCTTGGCCTGGGGATGGGCCGGATTGGTGTGGTAGTAGGAGCGGATCAACGCGAACTTGTCGGCGTGGCGGGCCATGCGGGGAAACAGCTCGGTGATTCGGACCCCGGCCACGTTGGTGGGAATGGGCCTGTAGGGTCCCCGAATCTCGGCCGGTGCATCCGGCTTCGGGTCCCAGGTGTCCATTTGGGGGGCGCCCCCCTCCAGGAACAGGAGGATGCAGTTCACGTCCTTGTCGGAGCTGGTCCGGCCCGCGGCCTTGAGCTCCAGGAAGCCGGGCAGGGTGAGGCCCAGGAACGCCAGAGAGCCGGCGTGAAGGAAGTCCCTGCGGTGGACTGCCTGGCAGAGATGGGGCGATGTGGGGCCGTCGAGGCGAAGCATGGATCCGGATCCTAAGTTTAGCAGTCCATGGTTAATGGCGGGAGGGGCGACTTTCCTGTCGCCCCGTCTTCTTT
>JAPOYZ010000560.1 GCA_026706325.1 Candidatus Aminicenantota bacterium | reverse complement strand
TGTCCATTGACGGCCGGTACCAGAAGCGGAGCCATCCCATCACCAAGGACAGCCTGCAACCCCACATGGGCGTCGACGGGTTGAGCTGGGACGAGATCTACGCGGACTGGACTTCCGATGAATTCCAGTACTACTGGAAGGAATGGAATCCCCGGATCGTGGAATACGATCCCAGCTACTTCGAACGGCGCGACGTGCTGGCCATGGAAATGGCGGAACAGGGGGACGAACTCGCCCGCTCCACCCTCCAGCGCATCGTCGCCCGGGACCTCAACCCGGAAAAACGCGCCCGGGCCCAAACTCTGCTGACCCGGCTGGACGCCTGAGGAGCGGCGCCTTGGAGCGGTGCCTTGGAGCGGCGGCTTTCCAGCCGCCGATCTCCAGACTCCCAAAATATTCAAATCCTCTCCGCCGACCACCCAACCCACCCCCTTTGGATATAATCTGCGCTTCCCCATGCAGAAGTATTCCTTCCTGAGCCTGGCGCGGAACGCCCTCAGCTACCACGAAAACTGGCAGCGCGCCTGGCGGAGTCCGGACCCGAAATCGGAGTACGACGTCCTCATCGTGGGGGGCGGCGGCCACGGCCTTGCCACCGCCTACTACCTGGTCAAGGAGCATCGCGCCGGCAGCGTCGCCGTCCTGGAGAAGGGGTACGTCGGAGGCGGAAACACCGGACGCAACACCGAGATCGTCCGGTCCAACTACCTCTGGGACGAGGCCGCCCACATCTACGAGTTTTCACTGAAACTCTGGGAAGGCCTCACCCAGGAGATCAACTTCAACCTGATGTTCAGCCAGCGGGGACTGCTGAGCCTGGGACACACGCTCCAGGACCTCCGGGACATTCAGCGCCGCATCAATGCCAACCTCCTCAACGGCATCGACAGCGAATTCCTGACCCCGGAACAGATCAAGGAGATGGTCCCGGCCATCGACATCTCTCCACGGGCCCGCTATCCCATTCTGGGGGCCTCGCTGCAACGCCGGGGAGGAACGGCCCGCCACGATGCCCTGGCGTGGGGGCTGGCCCGGGCCGCGGATTCGGTAGGGGTGGACGTCATTCAGAACTGCGAGGTGACGGGCATCCGCACCGAAAACGGCGCCGTAACCGGTGTGGACACGTCACGAGGGTTCATCAGAGCCGGCAAGGTCGGCTGCGTTACGGCAGGCAACTCGGGGGTCCTGGCCTCCATGGCGGGGATGCGGCTGCCGTTGGAGAGCCGCCCCCTGCAGGCTTGGGTCTCCCAACCCCTCAAGCCGATTCTGGACGTGGTGGTGATGTCCAACGCCGTGCACGCCTACATCAGCCAGACCGACCGGGGAGAGTTGCTCTGCGGCGCCGGCGTCGACTCCTACAACGGCTATGGCCAGCGCGGCAGCCCCGCCACCCTGGAGCACGCCATCGCCGCCATCATCGAAATGTTCCCCAGGTTCAGCCGGGTTCGAATGCTGCGGCAGTGGGCCGGCACGGTGGACACCTGTCCGGACGCCTGCCCCATCATCGGCCTCACCCCCGTAAAGGGACTCTACTTCAACTGCGGCTGGGGGACCGGAGGCTACAAGTCGACGCCGGGCTCCGGATGGGTCTTCGCCTACACCATCGCGCAGAACCGCCCCCACCGCCTCAACGAGCCGTTCTCGCTGGAGCGGTTCACGACGGGACACCTCATCGATGAGCACGGCGCCGCCGGAGTAGCCCACTGAAGCCCGAAGGACGAACCTCATGCTCCTGATCGAATGTCCCTGGTGCGGCCCCCGCGACGAGTCGGAGTTCGCCTACTCCGGCGAGGCGCACATCGTCCGGCCCCCGGCGCCGGAAGAGCTCACCGACGAAGAGTGGGCCGACTACCTCTTCTACCGGAGGAACAAGCGGGGGGACCATCTGGAGCAATGGTGTCACGCCTCGGGCTGCCGGCGCTATTTCAACGTCCAGCGGGACACCGTGACCTACCGGATCAAGTCGGTGTACAAGCCGGGCGAGCCGCGTCCGGGGGACCGGACGTGAGCCAACCCCATCGTCTCGCCGCGGGCGGCCGAATCGACCGGAACCGGCCCCTGACGTTCACCTTCAACGGCCGCGTCTACCCCGCGTTTCAAGGAGACACGCTGGCCTCAGGGCTGCTGGCCAACGGCGTCCACCTGGTGGCGCGGAGCCTGAAGTACCACCGTCCCCGGGGCATCGTGGCCGCGGGCGTGGAAGAGTCCAACGCGCTGGTCCAGGTGGGAGAGGGGGCACGGTCTCTGCCCAACCTGGTGGCCACCCAGGTGGAGCTCTACGACGGCCTGTCGGCCCGGAGCGTCAACGTCTTTCCCAGCGTCGAGTTCGACCTGCGGGCCGTCAACGGTTGGTTCGCGCGCCTGATGCCGCCCGGCTTCTACTACAAGACCTTCATGTGGCCCGCTGGGTCCTGGCGGCAGTACGAGCATCAGATCCGCAAGGCCGCCGGTTTCGGGGTGGTCCCCACCGGCGCCGATCCCGACGAATACGACCACATGAACGCCCACTGTGACGTCCTGGTGGCGGGAGCGGGCCCGGCCGGCCTGGCCGCCGCCCTGGAGGCGGGACGCAGCGGCGCGCGCGTGATCCTCATGGACGAGCGGACCGAACCGGGTGGCGCTCTGCTCGGAGGCGGCGACCGGATCGAAGGTTTTCCCGCCGGGCGGTGGGTCGACCGAATGGTGGAAGAACTGGCTTCTCTTCCGGACGTCCAGATCCTGGCCCGGACCACCGTGGCGGGCTACTATGAGCACAACTTCCTGCTGGCTCTGGAGCGCCGGACGGATCATCTGCCCCCGGAAACGGCCCGCGGCCCGCGTCAGCGGCTCTGGCGGGTCCGGGCCAAGCAGGTGGTCCTGGCCACGGGCGCCATCGAGCGGCCCCTGGTCTTCTGCAACAACGACCGGCCCGGGGTCATGCTGGCCTCCGGAGTCTCGGAATACGTCCACCGCTATGCGGTCCTTCCCGGCTCCCGGGCCGTGATCTTTACCAACAACGACGGCGCCTACCGGACGGCATTCGACCTGTTGGACGCGGGCGCACAGGTGGAGGCCATCGTGGATTCCCGGCCGGCCGGCCAGCGGAGCGCCGAGGCGCGAGCGCGGGGCCTCCAGGTCATGAATCGGCACGCCGTCGTCGATGTCCGGGGAGCGAAGAGAGTCCGGGGCGTCCGGCTCATGGCGCTGAGCGCCGACGGCAGGTCCGTTTCCGGAAGAGGCCGCAGTCTGGCGTGCGACGTGCTGGCCGTGTCCGGCGGCTGGAGCCCCACCGTGCAGCTCCACGCCCAATCCGGCGCCCGGGCCGCCTACGACGCCCGGAAGGCCTGCTTCGTCCCCGGCCCATCGGTCCAGGCGGAGCGGTCGGCGGGGGCGTGCCGGGGGAGTTTCGATCAACAGGCCTGCGTCGCCGAAGGGTTCCGGACAGGCGCGGCGGCGGCCCACGCTGCGGGCCATGGAGACGGTCATCCCACACGGCCGATCCCAGGCGTGGAGGTCAGGGCGGGAGATCCGATCCAGCCGCTCTGGATCGTCCCGGCCGGCAAACCCGTTTCGCGAGCCCCCAAGCAGTTCGTGGATCCGCTCATGGATGTCTCCGCCGCCGACATCCTGACCGCGGTGAGGGAGGGTTACGACTCCATCGAGTACGTCAAACGGTACACCAACCTGGGGATGGGACCCGACCAGGGACGGCTGGGCAACGTCAACGGCATCGCCATCCTGGCGGAACAGCACGGGACCGACCCCGGCTCCATCGGCACCACCACCTTTCGGCCCACGTACACGCCGGTCACCTTTGCGGCCCTCTCGGGAGGCGAGCAGCAGGAACTCTTCGATCCCGTGCGCAAGACGGCCATTCACGAGTGGCACGTCGAGCAGGGAGCCCTATTCGAGAACGTGGGCCAATGGAAACGGGCCTGGTACTTTCCCCGGCCGGGCGAGTCGCTCCACGAAGCGGTGAACCGGGAGTGCCTGGCGGTGCGGCGCAGCGTCGGCGTCCTGGACGCCTCGACGTTGGGGAAGATCGACGTCCGGGGACCCGACGCCAACGTCTTCCTGAACCGGGTTTACACCAATCCCTTCATGAAGGTCCCCATCGGCCGCTGCCGCTACGGCCTCATGCTGGACGAAAACGGCATGTTGATGGACGACGGCGTGACCGCCCGGTTGGGCGAGAATCACTACCTCATGCACACCACCACGGGCGGAGCGGCCCACGTCATGTCCTGGCTGGAGCTCTGGCTCCAGACCGAGTGGCCCGAGTTGAACCTCTACATGACCTCGGTCACCGACCATTGGGCGACAGTTTCCGTTTGCGGCCCCAACAGCCGCCGCGTCCTCCGGAAGCTCTGTTCCGACGTGGACCTGAGCCGGGAATCCTTCCCCTTCATGTCCGTCCGGGAGGGCGCCGTGGCCGGAGTGCCGGCGCGGATATTCCGGATCAGCTTCACGGGAGAGCTGACCTACGAGATCAACGTCAACGCCAACTTCGGCCGCCACGTCTGGGAGGCGGTATTCGACGCGGGGGAGGAGTACGGAATCAGTCCCTTCGGCACCGAGGCGATGCATGTCCTCCGGGCCGAGAAGGGATACATCATCGTGGGCCAGGACACGGACGGCTCCGTCACCCCCGTGGACCTGGGCATGGGGCGCATGCTGGGCAAGAAAAAGGACTTCCTGGGAAAGCGGTCCCTCTTCCGGTCCTACCTGGTCCGGAAGGACCGAAAACAGTTCGTGGGGCTGCTGACCGAGGACCCGGCGGAGGTCCTGCCCGAAGGGGGACAGATCGTTGACGATCCGTCGGCGCCCCTGCCGCGGCCCATGTTGGGCCACGTGACCTCCTCATACTACAGCGCCGCCCTGGGGCGCTCCATCGCGCTCGGACTGGTCAAGGGGGGTCACGGGCGCAGCGGCGAGACCGTCCACGTCCAGAACTTCGACGGCAGGACCATCGCCGCCAGGATCGCCGATCCGGTCTTCTACGATCCGGAGGGAGAAAGACAGAATGTCTGACCCCAGGCAGGAGTCCCCGTTGGTGGGATTCCTGTCGGACACCGCCGCGGGAGACGCCGGCAGCCCCGGCGTCATCCTCACCGAAAGACCCTTTCTGGGCTACGTGAATCTTCGCGGCGACGCCGGCGACGCCAGGTTTCCGGCCGTGGTGGAGGGAGCTCTGGGCGTGAGCATTCCAGTCGCCCCCAACACCATCGCCGAAGGCGAGGACATCACCGTCTGCTGGATGGGTCCCGACGAGTGGC
>JAPOYZ010000443.1:4767-5255 GCA_026706325.1 Candidatus Aminicenantota bacterium | reverse complement strand
TCAACAACTTCATGGTGTATCCCATCCTCTACCTGGTCATCGGCTACGTCTTCCTTCCGCTCTACATGCGCCGACGCGTCACCAGTGCCTACGAATACCTGGAAGAGAGCCTGGGTTTGCGGATCCGGCTCCTGGGAGCCGTCATATTCGTCTTTTCGCGTCTGATCTGGATGTCACTTCTCGTCTACCTGTCCGCCCGGGCCATGGTCGTCATGTTGGGCGTGGACGAATCGTGGGTGCCCATCGTTATTCTGGTCACGGGATTCGTCGCCGTGCTCTATACGTCGGTGGGGGGTCTGAGAACCGTCGTCATTACGGACACCCTCCAACTGACCCTCATGCTGGGGGGAGCCTGGCTCGTGGTCGGGATCGTGACCTACCAACTGGGGGGCGTCACCTGGGTCCCAACCTCCTGGCAGCCCCATTGGGACCACCAGCCGTGGTTCAGCCTCGACCCGGCAGTCCGGGTCACCGTCTTCGGATCGGTG
>JAPOYZ010000443.1:0-4757 GCA_026706325.1 Candidatus Aminicenantota bacterium | reverse complement strand
GCAGCGGTGGAGCCCCCTCCGACCAGACCCATGTCCAGAGATACATGGCCACGGGGAGCCTGAAGGCCGCTCGGCGCTCCATGATCGCCAATATCCTCGCAGGCCTCGCCGTCGTCCTCACGCTCTGGATCACCGGGCTCGCCCTTCTGGGGTACGTGCAGCAGGCGGCTCAGACGCTTCCTTCCCACATCAACGTCGGTCAGGGGGCCGACAGTGTCTTTCCCTATTTCATTGCCTACGTGCTGCCTCCCGGCATCTCGGGTCTCGTGGTGTCGGCGATGTTCGCCGCAGGCATGTCCAGCGTCGACTCGGGCGTCAACTCCATTACGGCCGTGGTCAGCCGCGACTTTCTGCACCGTTTCGGGAGATTGCCGGCCAGCCGGCGCGCCCGGACCCGCTTGGCCAAGATCATTGCGTTCTCCGTCGGGACGATCGTGGTGTTGGTCGGCTCCCTAATAGACAACGTGCCGGGCAACATCTGGGCGGTCGGCCAGAAGACGTCGGGGTTGCTCTCGACTCCCCTGTTCGGTCTCTTTTGTTTCGCCTTCTTCGTCCGCTTCGCGACCACTCTGGGAGTGATCTCCGGCACCGTGACCGGCATCACGACGGCGGTCCTGGTGGCCTACTCCGGGCCGATCTTCGGATTCGACCCGGAAACCGGATACGATCCGGTGAGTTTCATCTGGATCGGACCGTTTGCCTTGGCGGCGAATCTCCTGGTGGGAATTCTCGTGAGCTACTTTCACCAGAAGCTCCGCCGGTCTGACGGTTAACAGTCCGTGGAAAAAGTCCCGCGAGCACCGAGACCGGGGCTGCGCCCGCCGGACAAGGCGCTCTGAGGGAGCATATCGGGAATATGTGACCGAGGAGCAACGCAGTCCGCCGGGATGTAGACCCGGTCGAATGCCGTGACGACTTTTGCCACGGGCTGTTAACACGGGTCGCGGGAGCAGGACTCTGGTAGACTTGGCGAGTATTGTCCGGGTCCGATCTGTCGACATCCGGACCCGATCCCGAAGAGAGGAAGAACATGAGAAAACACATGCGAATCTTGTTGGCGGCCCTGCTCTTTTCCGGCGCCGCACTGGTAGCCAACCATGGGACACCCACGACTGAAGCGCTCATGCGAGACGCGGCCCAGGTCCTGGCCCAATCCCTGGACCGGGTCCAGCGGTCCTACACCCTGTTCCCGTTCGAGGCCGATCACCGCGCCGATTGGCATTATTTCCCCGAAGGGGGATTCACCCGGGTCCACGGTTACGTCCGCAACGGCATCACCTTCGGACAGATGAACCCCATGCAGAAACACCTGGCCAGCGGCCTGCTGGCTTCGGGATTGAGCCGCAGCGGTTTCGCCAAGGCGACCCGGGTCATGAGCATGGAAGAGATCATCCGAGCCATCGAGGACGATCACACGGGACACCGGGACGCCGAGAGTTTCCATTTCTCCATCTTCGGAACCCCTGGGGACGAGGGCAACTGGGGCTGGCGGGTGGAGGGACATCACCTCTCGCTGCACTACACGCTCAAGGACGGCAAGCTCATCTCCTCCAGTCCCACCTTCTTCGGAGCCAATCCTCACGAAGTGGCCCAGGGAGCCCACAAGGGGATGAGAGTGCTGGAACGCGAGGAAGATCTGGCGGTCGCCTTTCTCAAGAGCCTGGACCCTGAGCAGCAGAGTCAGGCCATCTACCAGGAGGTGGCGCCCGAGGACATCCTGACCCTGGCCGACCGCCGGGCCAAGATAGAGGGCGCCCTCAAGGGGCTGCCGGCATCCAAGATGACGGAGGCGCAATATGAGGGTCTAATGGAGCTTATCGGCGAATACGCCGGCAATATGCCCCAGGAAGTGGCGGCCCGCCGCATGAAGACCGCTCGGGAAACGCCCCGTGATCAGCTCTACTTTGCCTGGGCCGGACAGATTGGACGGCCCAAACCCGAGGCCGTTCCCATCGGCGGCAGGACAACCGGGAATCGGCACGCCAGGGGCAACTACTACCGGGTCCAGGCCCCGACCTTCCTCATCGAGTACGACAACACCCAGAACCTGAGCAACCACAGCCACTCGGTCTGGCGGGACTACGAGAACGACTTCGGCTTCGACGTCCTGGCGGATCACTACCGAAGATACGACCACGGGACCCCCGGCATCCACTGGGCTGGCCTGGATCGGAGTGACATCCCGTAAGAAAAGCGAAACGTTGAATCGGAGAGGAAGGACGTAAATGTACAGAAGGACCGCGGTTCTGCTGTGTCTCTGGTCCGGAATGGCGGCTGCCGCTCCCGTGTCGGCCGCCGGCATCATCGGCGTCACTCGGGGTGACGCCGATATAAGAGTGCCGCCAACCGAGCCTGCCAATGCCACCTGGCGATACGGCCTCGGCTCCACCTATCAGATCGGGCCTCGCCAGGCGGCTCTGTTTTGCGGCATCCGCCGGGAATACGGTCCCGGAGTCGATTTCGAGATCGGCACCGACGCGGTCCTGTTCGACGACCTCTCCGACGTGCGGGCCGACCGGGCCGTCGTCCTCTCTCGAAATCACGTCGAACCCAATCCCAACTCCGATCCTCCCGGAAAGCCGGCCGTCATGGTCAAGTATCCGGTCCAGGGCGGGTTCATTCCCCTGGGGGCGAGGCGGGCAAACGGGTCCCGGTATGAACAAGGGGGAACCGGGTTCGGAGTGGCCAGCGCCATCGGCTGGCCGGCGGCGAATTCAGATGCGTCCGGCGACGAAGTCTGGCACTTCGAGAATCCCCGGGGGGTCGAGCCGTTCGGGAGAAACGAGCAACACAAGTATTTCGAGGTTCAACAATACGCGTTCGACGGCGAGGCGTTCCGCGTGGTCGAGACACGCAAGGTGGGAGAGACCGAGCTCGTTTCCGGCTGGCGGGTCACCAACCGGGGCTTGGGACCGGCCATCCTCGACGGAGAAGACCTGATCATGGGAATGGTGGGGGCGCCTCTGGCGGCGACCGGTTCCGTGCCGTCGGAACCGACCGGAGCGGTCCTCGTGCGTTGGGAGCATCGGAACGGAAAATGGGAAGCGGCGGACATCGTCCCCGTGACCGGAGGGGACAACTCCTTCGAGCCCAGCGTGGCGCGCGACCGGGACGGGTCCCTCCTCTTCTGCGTGCGCGGCGGCAAGGAGCCGGACCACAACGACGTGCGCATCTGGCGTTCCCGGGATCAGGGCCGGAATTGGGAACAGATCATCTACGTCCGGGGGATCATCGGCAGCACGCCCATCAACCTCAACCCGGCCACCGACGGCAGCCTCTACGTGGCGTCCAACCTCTACCAGGTTCACATGCACCCCTGGCCCCATACCTACCGCCTCCCCCGGGACCGCCGGGGAAATCAACGGGGCGGCGGTTGGTTACGCGAGACCCTGGCGCTGTGGCCTCTGCGGGCGGACCGAACGGGCCTGGAGACGCCCATCATCGCCCGCGACTGCCGGCGTGAATTCGGCACTCCTCCCGGAGGCTCCACCTGGAACGTGGATCACCCCATCGCGGTGAACCTGAGACTGCGGGACGGACGCTGGCACAACGTCATGGTGACCCGGATCGTGGAGTATGGAGAGATCGTCCGCCAGTTGGGACCGGCTCCCCAATCCGGGGCCTACCTCGAGGAGGTCCACTCCTCGGGCGAAACGGTTCCGGCTTGGCGATTTGAAGACTAGGAGCCCGGGTCGCGCCTACTGGGCGCGTTGGATGTGCCTGAGCAGCTCGCCCCTGGTGGTGAGGATCAGGATCGTCTTGGCGTCCACGCCCCGCTCGTAGGTTTCCATGCTCTTCATGAAGGCGTAGAACGAAGCGTCCCGGTTGTACGCCTCGGCATAGATCTGGGTCGCCTCGCCGTCGGCCCGGCCGCGGGTTTCCTGAGCCGTCTTGTACGCTTCCGACTGAATCCGCTGCAATTCCCTCTCCCGCTCGCCCCGGATCCGGGCGGCCTCGCCCTGACCTTCGGACCGGTAGCGCTCGGCGATCCGGTTGCGTTCGGCGATCATGCGGGCGAAGACGTCCTTCTGAACCTCTTCCACGTAGTTGATCCGCTTGAGCTGAAGATCGATGAGTTCGATCCCGAAGTCGGCCACCTTGGGGGTAGCGGTCTCCAGAATTTCCCGGGTGATGGCCTGACGTCCGGTCTGGATGGTCTCCAGCACCGAGGTCTCCTCTTCGGCTTGGTCCTGGGTATCCTGGGCCTCCCGGTTGCTGGTCCGGACCACCTCCACCAGGTCGTGGCGGGCGATGGCGTTGCGGGTCTCGCCGTCCAGAATGTCGTCCAATCGGGACTGGGCTCTGGGTTCGTCCCGCATCCTCTCCAGGAATCGGAGGGGATCGCTGATGCGCCACCTGGCATACGTGTCCACCCAGATGAACCGCTTGTCCTTGGTCGGCATCTGGTCCGCGTCTCCGTCCCACTCCAGGAACCGCTTGTCGAAATAGTTGGCCGTCTGGATGAAGGGAAGTTTGAAATGCAGACCCGGATCGGTGACCGGATTTCCCACGGGCCTGCCCAGCTGGGTGATGATGACCTGCTCGGTTTCGTTCGTGACGTAGGTGCCGTCCACCACCAGGGCCAGGACGGCCACACCCAGGATCAGATAGAGCTGCCGGCCCTTCATTGGTTCGTTCCCTCCGCCTGCGGCCGGCCCGGGATCAACTTCTCCAGAGACTCCATCGGCAGCAGCGGGATGACGCCGTCGGCATCCTGGTCCAGAAACAGTTTGCGGCCGGATTGAGGCAGGGTCTTC
>JAPOYZ010000440.1:3641-5290 GCA_026706325.1 Candidatus Aminicenantota bacterium | reverse complement strand
TCGGACGAGCGCAATCCCCTCCAGGTCGGTTCCCTGGATGCGTGAGATCATGCCGCCGTCGGACCGGGTGATTTCGCCGTAGGTCCCTCCCGAGATCTTCAGGGTCCCGCCAACGGTGAACTCGCTCAGGTGCGGAGCCAACCTGTCGGGCATCCAGGGTTTCGCCCCGGCAAAGTTCACTCCCCCCACAAGCCAGGACGACCCGTCCCACCTGGCGATTTCGTAGCGGCGGTCGAACTCGTTGCCGAACAACATCAACTCGAACATGTCCTTCGGCACTTCCCCCTCCACTCCGAAGGCAACGTTGGTGGCGACGGCGGCCCGAATTCCATTCCCGAGCGGAAACGAGATGCCCCCGTTGACGGGCAGGCCGGCGGAGAGGAACGGCACGAGTTCGGAGTTGAACCTCAATCCACCCTTGGGGATATCCCCGAGCAGCTTCTCCTTTTCGGCGGTCCCGATCCTGTGGGTGTCGTCGGTGAAGTGCTCGTTGTAGGTCCGGACGGAGAAGCTGTTGTTTTCCGTAATCAGGGTAAGACCGGCACCCAGCATCTCCCATTTGAGTTCCGGCTCCCTACCCAGCGCCAGGTTTGCCGGATTCCAGAAGACCGCTTCCGGACCTCGGGCCAGGGCCGTGTACGCCTGCCCCAGTGCCAGGGCCCGGGGTTCGGTGTCGCTGAGTGCATGGACGGCACCCTCCAGGGAAAGGGTCAGCATTGTCGCGGCGGCGATCTCCCGCCTGCGAATGGAAATCATGCCGGTTTTCGGTTTCCCGGTCACCTGTCTCCAGCTCCGGTTATTCCACCAGGCTCTCGTTCATCTCGATGAAGATCTGCGCCCCCGCCTGCACGGTGAAGAAGTCGCTGCCGAACAGCTCGATTTCGCCGTCCGTGTTTTCGATCTGCACGAGCACTCCGGAGTAGACCCCTCCCTCCTCCAGGAAGACCAGAACATCCTCTGCGGTGAGCTCCACCACCTTCTCGGACCGCGTCGTTGCGACGACGCGGCCGTGGTCGTCGACGAGAGCTGCGGCGACGCCGAACCCGGTCCCGTCGACGGGTATGGTCAGTGCCGGGTTTCTGTAAACCTCCTCCGCGGTACTGCCGACCTGGACGCTTACCGTCAATCCCAGGGGAATATGGCTCTCGATCTTCGTTGTGACCGAGGCGCTCTTGAGGTTGGAGCGGATGCGCCGCCGCCATTCGTCGTCCGAAAACTCGCGATGAACCGGATCCGGCTCGATCCGGGTTTCACCGGTGATCCGGAAGCGCCCCGGAACATCGAACACGAGGCTGTCGAGCCTGACCCAGTCACCGGTCTCGATCACGCCTGGGAGGGCGCCGTCACCGAGGAAGACCTCCGGGACAACGGTGATTTCGGTAGGCAGGAGGTTCATGAAACCGACAAGGTCTTCGGAGTCCCGTTCGATCGCTATGCCGACCGGGTCGTCCGGATCCCCCGGTGGAAGAACCTCTGTTTTCAGCAGGGTGCTGCTTTCCCCGCTCTGGTTGGTGCCGGTTATCGCCAGATTCAGCTCGCTGCTGTACGCGGCCGCCGAGGTCACGTAGACCGCGAGCGAGGTGGAGCTCAAGGCGACGTTATTCAGGCCGTCTGGGAAATCGATGGTATCGGTAACCGTTTCCATTGGC
>JAPOYZ010000440.1:0-3602 GCA_026706325.1 Candidatus Aminicenantota bacterium | reverse complement strand
TGGCAGCTCGACCCTGTCCAGAGTCCCCTCCAGGCGGTTGAACAGGATTGTTCCGGGACGTGCTTCTACCCGCAACTCGTCCTCGGCCCGGAGGGTCGCCCCGGTCTCCATCCCCAGCGTCCTGGCTTCCCAGGAAAGCCGGATCGAAAGCGGATCAAGGGGGGCGAACTCGTTCCCGGAAAGGTCGAAGAAAACCAGCTTTCCCTCGCCGGGAAGCAGTTTGTCGACGGTGAAGGTGCGAACCTCTCCCGTGGATGCGCGCAGGTCGTCGAGCGTCAGGGTAACGGACAAGGGGACCGGGATACCGTTCACAACCTCTATATTGACACCCCCTTCCCTGATCTCGGCCCGGGTAGCCCGGATACGGTCGTCGGCAATCTCCAGGAAATCGGTGCCGGAGAAAACCTGTTGCGGAATCACCCCGGTAACCTCGCTGACGGTCAGGTCGTGCAGAACGCCCGAAATCTCCAGGGCGGGCTCCCCCTGAATCCGCACCTCGGCTTCATCCGTGGTCCCGGTGACGCGAAATTCCAGAGAGCCCGAAATCTTCTTTCCGCCGAGGTCCAGGAAGGCGGCCGCGGACCCGCCGGGAGCGATGCTTCCCAGGTCGATCTCCTCCCCGTCGACATCCCCTTTGCCGGCGTCGACCAGAACCAGCCGGGTTGTTACCGGCATCGGCAGTCTGCTTTGTATGAACAGGTCGAGGCCTCCCTTCTCGACTGCAAGCGTAGTCGCGTCTTCGAGTGGGAACCCGACCTCGGTCGCGAAATCGGCTCCCGCAAGCTGAACAGCCGAGTCCGTTTCCGGGATCTCCATACCCAGCAGGCTGCCCAGGGAGACCCCGGTAACGGGAAGTTCCCGGCCTGGAATCGAAATCGGCCCGAGCCGGGTGCGAAACGTGCCCTGCTCGAGGGTCATCCGCAGGCTGTCTCCGATTTCGGCACCCCCTTCGAACTCGCTGACGAAATCAAGAGCCAGGCGGTCGTCGGAGTCGATGCGCAGAAACTCCGTGCGCTTGGCGACGTCGCGAATCGTCGTCGTATCGTCGGCGACCGAGATGCTGACCGTTAAATCGATTATCGGAACCTGGGGCCTTTTCACCGTGCAGCCGTGCGGCGCCAGCAGCAGGAGGGAACAGAAGAAGTGCGGAGCCAGTGCTCTCCCGAAAGGCCGGGCCAGCCGCCGGACTCGCTCGCGAGCTGTCTCCGGCATAATCACACTCCTTCGAGACGGGGGGCGGCGAACGCGCCCGTCGACATGCCCGCCCGTTTACAGTTTTGCCAGCCGTTTCAGGTCGCCGGAGCGGTCGGTCTTCTCCCAGGTGAAGCCCGGGCCGGAGCGGCCGAAGTGACCGTAGGCGGCGGTTTTCCGGTATATCGGACGCCGCAGGCGCAGGTGCTCGATTATGCCCTTTGGTGTCAGGGCGAAGACCTCGTGCACGAGGTCTGCGATCTCGCCGTCCGGACGGCGCCCCGAGCCGAATGTCTCGACATGGATGGAAACCGGATCGGCGACGCCGATCGCGTAAGCCAGCTGCAGCTGGCAGCGGTCGGCGAGACGGGAGGCGACGATGTTCTTGGCGATGTAGCGCGCCATGTAATGGGCGCTGCGGTCGACCTTGGTCGGATCCTTGCCCGAAAAAGCTCCCCCGCCGTGCGGGCACATGCCTCCGTAAGTATCGACGATGATCTTGCGGCCGGTCAGGCCACAGTCGCCGTGCGGACCCCCGACGACGAAGCGGCCCGTCGGGTTGACGTGGAAAACCGTGTTTCGGTCGAGAAGCCTTGGCGGGATCACCTTCCTGATCACCTGCGCGATCATGTCCCGCCGAATGCGTTGGTGGGAAACCTTCGGCCCGTGCTGGGTAGATATCACCACCGTGTCGACGCGGCTCGGCCTGCCGTCGACGTACTCGACGCTGACCTGCGACTTCGCGTCCGGCCTCAGGTAGGGGAGCGCCGAGCGTCTGCGCAGCCGCCTGAGGTGTTGCAGCAGCTGGTGCGCAAGGGTTATCGGCAGCGGCATCAGTTGCGAGGTCTCGCGACAGGCATACCCGAACATCATCCCCTGGTCACCCGCTCCCATCTCCGCGTGCAGCCCCTGTTCTTCGTCCACCCCCTGGGAGATGTCGGGTGACTGCCGGTCGAGGGCGAGCGAGATGCCGCAGGAGCGGTAGTCGAAACCGTACTCGGGATCGTCGTACCCGATCTCCCGTACGGTCTGGCGCACCAGCCCCTGGATGTCGACCTGCGCTCGAGTTGTCACCTCTCCCGCAATGACCACCTGCCCCGTCGTGACCAGGGTCTCGCAGGCGACCCGGGAGCCGGGGTCCTGATCCAGCATGGCATCGAGGATGGCGTCGGAGATCTGGTCGGCCACCTTGTCAGGGTGTCCTTCAGATACCGATTCCGATGTAAACAGGGATCTGCTCACGCTTCATCCTTTCGCTCGAGTGTCCCCTCGCAGGAATATGTCGCCATCGGGACGCCGATTCATTCGAGGGGGAAAACCCGCGGTTTAATGAAATCCCCATCCGGTGCGATTTTTTTCCTCAATCCCCGCTCACGGCGTTCCAATTTGTCAATCCACCTCTGCGCCGGGACACCTGAAGGCGATTTCGAAGTGCCGGCAGCAGCCCATACCGGGGCAGTTGTCTTTCACTTTCACACCTGGAATCGCGGTCTCCTTCGCCTCGGCAGGACGCTGTCGGAGAATTCCTCTTCCAGACAGATGCGCACATCAGCTCCGGATTCCAGGGTGAGGCAGTGCGCGGCGATCTCCCGCGCCCGGGCGATTGCGATCGACCGCACCGCTTCCTTCAGCTCCGGTATCAGCCCCGGGCTGACGCTCAAAGTCTCGACGCCCAGCCCGAGAAGGAGGATGGCCGCCAGGGGATCCCCGGCCATCTCGCCGCAGATGCTCGTCGCCACCCCATGGCGCCGGCCGCTGTCGGCGACATCCCTGATCAGCCTCAGAACCGCCGGATCGTAGTGATCGTAAAGATCGGATACCTTCGGGGTCGTGCGATCAACCGCCAGGGTGTACTGCACGAGGTCGTTCGTTCCCAGGCTCAGGAAATCGACCTCCGGAACGAACCTGTCGATGGTGATTGCCGTCGATGGGACCTCTACCATGATCCCGACCCGACAGTCGGCCGAATGGTCGAGGCGGCGTCCCCGCAGCTCCCGGGCAGCCTCGCCGATCAGCTCCTTCGTCCTCCGCAACTCGTTCAGGGTGGTGATCATCGGAATCAGGATGCGCAGATCCGCCCCTGCCGCCGCCCGCAGAAGTGCCCGCAGCTGCACCTTGAAGAACTCCGGATTGTCGAGGCAGAGACGGATTCCCCGCCACCCGAGGAACGGGTTGGGTTCCGCAACCGGCTCAATCGAGCCGGAGAGTTTGTCCCCGCCAAGGTCGAAGGTGCGAATTACGACGGGGCGAGGCGCCATCGCTTCCACCGCGCCGCGATAGATCTCCAACTGCTCTTCCTCCGTCGGCGGGCGGTTGTCCATGAAAAGGAACTCGGTGCGAAACATTCCGAACCCGGCCGCCCCGTTGTCGAGGGCGACGTCGACTTCCTGCCGCAGGTCCACGTTGGCCAT
>JAPOYZ010000237.1:427-5290 GCA_026706325.1 Candidatus Aminicenantota bacterium | reverse complement strand
GGATGAAGTCCTCGTACGCATAGCTCTGGTGGAACTGGATCATCCGGACCCTTTCGGGGACCTTGTAACCGATCAGGCGATACGCGAGCCGCTTCGCGATGAAGGTCTTGCCGACGCCTGGCGGGCCTTCAAGGACGATATTCATCTTGTGTTCGAGGGAGTCGATAATGTTGTGAAACTGTCCTGGGGTCATGAAAAGGTCATGGAGGGCGTCCTCGATGGTGTAGATCGGCTCTGGTGTATTAGGGGGCGGAGGTGGTGAAGGGCCCTCCCGGCCACTTTCCATCACCCCATAGGCCATACGGAGCCAACTCTTGTAAGGACTGAAATCCGTCAGCGTTTTGGTCGCGATCCCGCTCCGTTCCTTTGGAATTGGCCACCGGCCAACGTTGACCCAGCGGACGCGGCGGATGTGCCGGAATTCTGCACGACTCTCGTCGAAATAGTATCCGGACTCGACGACGCCGTGCCCCAAGAGAAACTTCCGGCCCTGCTTGACGACCACATGGTCCCCGCGACGCATTTCCCGTACAAATTGTTGGCAAGCAAGGGAATTGTTCCTTGGATCCCTCCAGCCATAGAGATCTCGTAGGTTCCCGTGAATGCTTTCCCTTGTCGGGTATGCTCTCAGGTCACCTAAGTCATCCCAGCCGATTGCGATCATGCTCTCTCGTTGAAACTCGTCCCACAGTCTGGCGCCGGGACCCGGCGCCAGTAACCAGACACGAGCCTTGCCGAAGTGTTCGGCATACCAACGGTCGTCATCACCCGACGGTGTCGGTTCAGGTCCATCCACAAGTCCGCGTCGCCATTCCCGAACATATGGCTCCTCATAGAAACTAAAAGCCGCCGACGCGTCCGCTCTTTGGAGAACCTTCCGGATACTCAGAAGGTAATGATCGAGGACCATCATGTCCGCGTAGTCGACTTGATCGGGATCATCTCCAAACTTCTTCACAAAAGTGCGGACGATGTTGCGTTTCTGATATCCGGTCACCACCGGCTCATAGTGGTCCGGAAAGAGCAGATAGAGAAGGATGTGCCGCAGTTGGCGAGTACCGGATTCGTCCTGGTTCGTAAGCCAACGACCAAACCCCCACGGGTCCGAGAGAAGACTTTCTTGTTCCGGATTAGACAGGCTCTTCCAGGCCTCCATGGTAGTGACGAAGAAGAGGAATTCACGCCATCTGTACATGTGGAAACCTGTGCCCGGATGGACGACGCCGTCATTGAGAGCCTCTACCAACTCTGTTGGAGAGTCGGGAATCGATTCTCCCGACCATTCCCACACTTGGCGAATCTGCCGACGCTTCGTTCCCGGATGCATGGCTCCGGGAATCATGATCAGGTACATGACCCAGAGCATTTCGGCCGCGAGCTGCTTTGCACTTCCGGGCGCCGGTGCCAACTGTTTTTCCAGCTTTTCGAGGAAGCTTCCCTCCCCCTCGTCCAGATTGTTGGCGTAGTACCGCACCAGATACTTCACGTTTTCCGAGTTCCAGAGCGACTTCTCCGTAAACACGGAGCCGTCTGATCGGAGACAGCGATCCCGCCAGCGTGCAGCTGCGCGGAGGATGGGGTGGTTTGGAGATGGCAACGGCATTTCTGGTCACCTTGTCGATAGAGTGTTGCTTCCGGGATTTTTGGTATGTTCCGTCATGATACTCAGGACGAAAATAAACCAATTTGCCCTTACGATGCAGAAGCTGGTCAGAATAGTGCAGGGGTGATCGAACGCCGTGGGGACATTGGCCGAGGACCGTTACTCCGGAGTCCGGCGGCTAAAAGCCGCCGCTTTCCGAATTGACGCCGGCCCAAAAATGTTGTGTGATTCTGCGCGTCCAATAACCTGCGGCGGCCGCCGGCGCCGGGTCGAGTGGACACGTTCCATCAAGGAATCGATCGAGGAGAAGATCCATGAAGAAAGCTCTCGTCATTGCAGCAGTTTTTTTGACTCAGTTCTCGTTGGAGGCCCAGCAGGATCTCCGCGGGACCGCCGAGCTGACCTTGAAGGGGAAGAAGGTCTCCATCGAGTATGGGCGTCCCTCCTTGCGGGGTCGCGACATGCTGGGTATGGCCAAACCGGAAATGGTCTGGCGCATGGGCATGAACGCGCCCACCACCATGAAGACGGAAGCGAATCTCGTCTCCGGCGGAGTCTCAATTCCCGCTGGCGATTACAAGCTGCAGGCCAAGTGCATCGGCCCCGACCAGTGGGAGTTGCTCTTGAATGGAGGCGAGTTGGTGGTTCCCATCAAGACGGAAGTCGTCGACGCCAACGTGGAGACGTTCACCATCTACCTCCTCCGCAGCAGGTACGGGCAGGACACCGGCGGGGCGAGATTGAGGGCGGACTGGGGCAACAAGAGGTTGACGGCTGAGTTCAAGGTCTCGGACTGACCGCCCGGGACGGAGCATTCGGCCGGTTGTGGAGTCGGTCGAATGCTCCGGAGCCAGCCCGATCTACGGGAAGTTCGAGATCAGTATCCGGAACCCTCGCGCATGGCGCCTGGCGCCTGCGGTTCTATGACGCCGCAGGCCAAGGTTGCGACGGTCTCTCCTCCGGCCGTCATGATGACCACCGAGCGGCCGACCACCGATCGAGGCCCCTCCGACAAGGCGATCTGGTGAACGTCGGTCATGAAGTGGGCCATTCCGCTTTCGTCGGCTTCGATCTCGCCCAATTGACCGGCGGGTGTCCCGGAGCCGGATCCTTCGGGGTCGAAAATTGCGCCCGCGCTGGCTCCGTCCCCTGAGCTGCAATCGCCCGCCTCGTGCACGTGCAGGCCGTATCGCCCCGGCGACAGTCCGGTCACGTGAGCCATGACGTGGATTCCACCACCCATCTCCTCGAAGGCGACGATTCCTTCGGTGTCGTTTCCGTCGGTGGGATGGAGAATGGCGGCCGCCGCCAGACCGGGATCGGCCTCCATTGCCCCTTCGGGTCCGGTCGAGTCGACCTCGTCGGAAACCGGTCCGCAGGACAGAGCCAGGAAAACCATACAGATCGGCACCACGCCTCTTCGCGCTGTTCTCTTCATGACGACGCTCTCCATCGTTGTTTGGGTTGCCTTCTGCCCCGCATTTCCCGCCGGGTCGCCGGGTGCATGCCGGTCATCAGTCCACATTCATGAAGCCGAGACCGGCGCATCGTACAGGGCCAGTACCTTTCTGGCATCCCTCTGGACCTTCTCGATCAACTCGGGAGGGCTCAAGGGCCGTGCGTGCGGGGCATTACTCAAGACCAGGCGGGAAGGGAACTCCAGCGTCTCACTCTCCAGCGTGAGGACCACCCCTCCGCCCTCTGCCGGTTCCGCCGCATCCCCCCATCGCTCCTTGATCCACGGCGCCGCTTCCGCGTCGAAATAGACGCGCATCTCGCGATCGCCCGGGAACCGAAGGAAGTTGGTTCCGTCCCCGCGCACGTCCACACCCTCGGGGGGGGAGAAGGAGTCGTTCAACAGGTCCACCGCCAGGACCCGGTCGAACTTGAAGGTCCGCACGTCGCGCCGGAGTTCGCAATAGCCCTCCAGGTACCAGTAGCCCAGACGCTTGGTCAGGTGGTAGGGACGAACCTTGCGGCTCAAGGTCTCGTTCCGGGTCAGAGAAAAATAGTCCATCCGCACCTTGAGATGTTCCTCGACGGCTTGGCGCAAGAGTGCGAAGTGTTCCGAGACGGGCCGGGACGGCCGGTCCACGACGACCCGGTTCTCGATCCGGGAACGGGAGTCCTCCGAGCGGGTGATGGCCTGTTGGATCTTGCTCTTCAGAGATTTGACGGCGTCGGGGTCCACTTCCGGGTCCAGCAACTGGAGAGAGACCAGCAACGCCACGGCTTCGGACCGGGTAAAGCGCAGGGGACGGTTCAACATCTGGTCGAACTCGATGAAGACGCGCCGGTCCTCCACGTAAATGTCCACATAGTCGTCGGGCCGAAACGGAGGCTTGCCGATGAGGAGCATGAACTCCATCTCTTTCAGCAGGTCCTGGGGACGCATCTCCACCTTTTTGGCGAGATCGTCCAACCAGATTCCCTGGTTCTGGGAGACATAGCTCATGATCAGGAGTATGCGGTTGATCCGGTCGGCGACGTTCATAACAGATTGCGAAGCGTCCGGGCGATCTCGTTTCGCATCTCCGCCGGAGCCAGCACCCGGGCATCGGTCTTCAATTCCAAAATCCAGGAGACGAAGCCGGTCCGGTGGGTCACTTCGATGTCGAACCGGTTCTCGCCCGTGGGAACGGCGCGAGTCAACTGGGGGAGCAGTTCGGGAAGCCGATGCCCGGAAATCTCCACCGAAACCCGAACCGGCTCATGGATGGCGAGTTCCCAGGGTTGCTGATTCTGATACGGCTTCAGGGAGAAATCACTGGGAATCGTGTAGTCGGGACTCCCCGGACGCCTCCGGTTGACGATGACCTCGCTCATGCGCGCGAGGACGAAGCAACGAAGCCCCTGCCGCAGGTGGTCCCAACCCACGAGCGTCCAGTTGCCCTTCCGCAGGATCAGGCCGTAGGGATTGACCTTGCGCCGGGTCGTCTCGCGTGTGGAGAAGGCGTAGTACTCGATCTCTATACTCTTCTTCCGCTCCAACGCTTCCCGGATCTGGTGCACCAGGTTCGGCCATTTGCCGGTGACTCCCCCCTTGGGAAAGGAGATCTTCAATTCGGGAGGGGGAGGGGTGACCTGACTGACGCTGATGATCTTGTACAGGGCGGATTTCAACTGGGGCTGGTAGGGGAAGTTCAAATTGTCCCGGACGGCGTCGGCCGAGAGCATCAGCAAGGAAGACTCTGTGGGATTGAACTCGATTTCGCGTAGAAAGAGCTTGTCCTCACGAATGGCGTAGCCGTCTTTGGACA
>JAPOYZ010000237.1:0-417 GCA_026706325.1 Candidatus Aminicenantota bacterium | reverse complement strand
GACACCTCGGGCCCGCTCTTGTAGTCGGTGGGAATCACGAGAGTGGTGACTTCGGCCTAGTCCCGCTCGAATTTTCGCTGATTCGACTCCTCGACGCCCCGGGCATAGTCCTCCGGGAAGTGGTTCTTGATCTCTCTCCAGGAGACCGGCTCAGTGGAGTTGAGGAGGTAGGCGATCAAGTCCAGAAGGCGTTCAGTGCGATTCACTGCGGGATATTCTAGCAGTCCGCGACACGACTCGACACCGCATTTGCCCGCGGAGGAGGGGCGACTTCCAGTCGCCCATTCCCTCCTTGGGACGTTGTTGTCGGGGCGCCCGGCGGTTGGGAACCGCCGTTCCTGTCCGGCGGTCGGAAATCGCCGCAGGGCCATCTCATGCTAACAATTCAGAAATGTGCCGGGAGGGCTGGCTATTTCG
>JAPOYZ010000029.1 GCA_026706325.1 Candidatus Aminicenantota bacterium | reverse complement strand
CCAGGATCTTCCGGGCTTCCTCCGACTGACCTAGCTTCCGGTGCAAGGTCCCCAGGTGAAACAGGGCGGCCTCGTGGTCCGGCTCCCGGTCCACGACTGCAAGGAACACGGCCAGAGCGTCTCGTTCCCTCCCGGCGGCGGCATACGCCTTTCCCAGCAGGAGGCGGGAATTGACCGAGCGCGGGTTTAGCCGCAACGCATCTTCCAACTTGGAGATGGCCTCTTGGGGCCGGTCCAGGTCCAGCAGCGTCGAGCCCAGGAAGTAATGGCCGGCGTAGTCGTCCGGGTCTTGACGGACACACTCGGCGTAGATTTCGCGCGCGGGTTTAACCCGGCCTTGCGAGGCCTGGGCATACCCCAGGTGAAGGCAGGCGCCCTCGGCGTTCGGGTCCAGCTCCAGGGTCCGGGCGAAGGCCGTTTCCGCCTCCCGGAAACGCTTCATCTTGAGCCAGGTGCGTCCCAGAGCGTCCTGCAGCAGCGGCGAGCCGGGAGTGGCCTTAATGCCGGCGGAGAAGACCGCCGATGCGGCTTCAGGAAGCTCGTGGACCAGGAAAACGCCTCCCAATGAGAGGAATTCATGCTCTTCCGACCCCAGCGTTGCTGCAAACTGCTTCACCTCGTCCCCGATGGGAGCCTGGTGGTAGAAGCTCACGGCTGGTGTCGCCGGTACCGTGGAACGGACCAGGCGGGCGAATTGTCCGGCGGCGGCCGAGCGTTGTCCCAGGCGGAGATAGGCGAGCGCCAGATTCAACCGTGCGGTGGACCAGTTGGGGCGCAATTGCAGGGCGCGGAGATAGCAGGAGGGCGCCCGGGGAGTCTCGCCCGCTCTCTCCCGGGTGGTTCCCAGAAGGTTCTGGAGCGAGGCATCGGGCGGGGCCGTCTGAATCAGGGCCTCCAGGGAGCGCGCCGCCTCGGCGTAGGATTCGGAGCGAAGCAGGGAATAGACTTCGGCTAGCCTTTCCTCCTTCGTCCGGGCGAACGCTACGGGGCCCAGGACTCCCAGGATAAGCACACATAGGAGGGGGGACATTCTTGTCCCCCTCTTCGACCAGGAGGGGCGGCTTTCTTGTCGCCCACTGGGCCAGGCGACTTTCTTGTCGCCTGCTCCGGATTGAAGAAAGAAGAAAAGGAGAGGGGCAAGCCCCGCTAATCGCCCCGAATCGGCGGCAAGAAAGCCGCCGCTCCCATGATTTCGCGATGGCCAACTCGTGAAGATCGACCTTGGAGTCACCGGTCCCTCCCCGGCCTCTTTTGGATCATTCCTTCTGTTTCGTGGACCGTATAGAAGTGGTTGGCCTCCACATTCGGGAGCTCCTGGACCCGGCCGTCCGGCCACCGGATCGTCACCTTGGCAATGAGTGCGTCTCCCAGCCCAAAATGAGTCCGGAGGTCGTTGTGGGACATGAAGCTGGCGCCGCTACGGACCTCCCGCATTTGTCGGACGTCACCGGTTTGGACTTGAATCCGCGCTCCGACGCCGTCCCGGTTGCTTCGAGTTCCCACCAAACGCAAGGAGATGAAATTTCGCCGGTTGCCCCCCCGATTCTCCAATAACTCGGGCAACCCGTCGATATTGGTCACCACCACGTCCAGGTCCCCGTCGTTGTCGTAGTCGGCGAAAGCGGCTCCGCGCCCGCCGTTGGGACGGGTCAGGGCCGCACCTGCTTCCCGGGTGACCTCGATGAAGTGGCCGGCTCCCGTGTTCCTGAACAGGAGCTTGGTTTGGAGGTACTTGTAGTCGAGCCGCTCCGCCTCGGGGTAGAGGTGGCCGTTGACCATGAACAGGTCCAGCCAGGTGTCATTGTCGTAGTCGATGAACCCGGCGCCCCAACCCAGGTGCAAAAGACTCGGCGCACCCAACCCCAACGGTCCCGTCCGGTCCGAAAACGTCCCGTCCCGGTTTGCCCTGAAGAGCGTGTTGACGTCGCCGGAGAAGTTGGTGGTGAAGATGGACAGATGTCCACTGTGGTCGAAATCTCCGGCGTCGACCCCCATCCGGGCCTGTTCGCGGCCGTCCTCGCTGAAAGCGCATCCGGCCAGAACGGCGTTGTCGATGAAGCTGCCGTCGCCGTTGTTGTGCCAGAGGTTGGCCGGAGTGGCGTCGTTGGCCACATAAATGTCTTGGAGCCCGTCATTGTCGTAGTCCAGGAAGAGGACACCGAGGCCGTTGTAGGGCTCTCCGCTACGGATGCCCGCGGAGATGGAGACGTCCTGGAAGGTGCCGTCGCCGTTGTTGCGATAAAGCAGGTCTGGGCTGCCCGCGTAGCGCCGCGGACCGCAAGTGACGCGCAGACCGGAAAAGAGGCATGCCGTGGGGTAGTCCTCCGGCGAGAACTCCACATAGCGGGCGACGTAGAGATCCAGAAACCCGTCCCGATCGTAGTCGCCGAAGGCGGCTCCCGCGGACCACCCGCCACCCCGGACCCCGGCTTCCTCCGAGATCTCGTGGAAGGTTCCATCTCCCTGGTTACTGAAGAGGAGGTTCCGTCCGTAACCGGTGACGAACAGATCGAGGTCACCATCATTTTCGATGTCGGCGGCCACGGTCCCCATGGCCCAGAGATCGCCCCCGGATACACCGGCCCGCCGGGTCACGTCCTCGAAGGTTCCGTCACCCCGGTTCCGGTAGAGCGCGCCTCCGGGAGGCGGCTCCGGGTCCCGTCCCCGGATCTTGTCCAGGGAGGATCCGTTGGCCAGATACAGATCCACCCAGCCGTCTCCGTCGTAGTCGAACCAGGCGGCCCCGTGCCCCAGGGTCTCCAGCAGGGCGTCCTTCTTGGGTCCCCCCGAGAGGTCCTCCAGGATGATGCCCGCTTGACTGGCCCGATCCACGAAGGTGACCTGGCCTGGGTGGATCCAGGTGGAAGCCAGTATCACGAACGCGGCCAAGAGGAATGGTTGCGGAGGGGCGTTGGGGGTATTCGGTCTTCTTCCGAGCCTCCATCCGGCAGCAAGCCCCTGGATTCCTGGTTCGTACTTGCCGATTCGCAATTTCCCCATACGAACGGTCGATTATGGCAAAGTCTGCGCATCGAATCCGGGTCTCCCTGCTGCTCATTCTCGAGATCGAATCGGTCAGGTGTTGAATCCGTCGGGATGTTGCAGTGCTACACTTGTTTCTTGCGTTTCTTCAACACCACGGGTCCCGTCGTTGCAGCGGACCACTACTGCATTCCGCCGTTGGAGCGATTGAACCTTGACGAAGTCCGGAGGCTGATCGATCAGAAGCGATATTTCGTGCTGCACGCCCCGAGGCAGACGGGAAAGACTTCCACCTTGCTGGCGCTGCGCGACCTGCTCAACAGCAGCGCCGAGGGAGACTACCGTTGCGTGTACACGAACGTCGAAGCCGGTCAAACTTCGCGCGAAGACTTGGATCAGGCGATACGAGCAATTCTCGTGCGTCTGGCCTCCAGGGCACGTTCTACAGTCGGCGACAGGTTCCTGGAAAAGACCTGGCTTGGTGTCCTGGAACGAGCCGGTCCGCACGGAGCGCTCGAAGAAGTTCTGACTCTCTGGAGCGAATCAGACCCCAGACCGCTCGTGCTGCTCATCGACGAGATCGACGCGCTGGTGGGGGATACGTTGGTCTCCGTGCTGCGCCAGTTGCGCGCCGGCTATGACCAGCGTCCGGCCGGCTTTCCACAGAGCGTAGTGCTTTGTGGCGTGCGCGACGTGCGCGACTACCGCATCCACTCCCGCTCCGAGAAGGCGATCATCGCCGGCGGCAGCGCCTTCAACATCAAGGCCAAGTCGCTGCGCCTCGGCGACTTCTCGGACGAACACGTACACTGTCTGCTGGCGCAGCACACCGCCGAGACTGGGCAGGAATTCGCCCCGGACGCAGTGGAGACGATCTGGAGGCAGACCCGGGGACAGCCCTGGCTCGTGAACGCCCTAGCTTACGAAGCCTGTTTCGAGAACGAGGCCGGGCGCAACTCCCGCCGTCCGGTGACCGCAGACGCCATCATCGAGGCTCAGGAGACGTTGATACTGCGGCGGGAGACGCATCTCGACCAGTTGGCTGACAAGCTGCGGGAGGACCGGGTGCGCCGGGTGGTCGAACCGATCCTGAGCGGCGTCGAAGCCGCCGACTCGATCCCGGCTGACGACCTGCAGTACGTCCGCGACCTGGGTCTCGTGTGCAGCAAGGGACCCGCCGTCATCGCCAACCCGATCTACCGGGAGGTTGTTCCCCGTGATCTCACTTACACGACCCAGGAGATGACGTTCGGCGGCTACAACCCGGCCTGGTACGTCGGCGCCGACGGCGACCTGCGGGTGGACGATCTCCTGGCCGCATTCCAAGCCTTCTTTCGTGCGCACTCGGAACACTGGGTCGAGCGGTTCCAGTACAAAGAGGCGGGTCCGCAGCTTCTGCTGCAGGCGTTTTTGCAGCGGATCGTCAACAGCGGCGGCAGAATCGAGCGCGAGTACGGCCTGGGAAGGATGCGCACGGATCTCTTGATCGTCTGGCCGGTGAAGGGGGACTTCCGAAACACGCGCAAGACGGTGGTCGAGTGCAAGCTGCTGCACGGAAGCCTCGAACGCACCATTCAACAGGGAATTGAACAGACCTGGGCCTACATGACTCGATGCGCCGCCGTTGAGGGGCACTTGGTGATCTTCGACCGCACAGAGGGGACGGGGTGGGAGGACCGGATATTCCGTCGCCAGGAGGTCGTAGAGAGCGGAACTGTGACGGTGTGGGGGATGTAGGCCGCCATCATCCAGGGACGGATCCGGGCGGTGTTGCGGGGAACCCTTGACGCTTGACGGCACAGCGGACGGTGTGAATCCAGCGGTTGTCGTAGCGGTTGATCCGGCCCAGGTCTTCCTGGGGCGGTTGGGTCTGGCCGTGATCATCGAAGGCTCTGACCTGTAGCGCGTAGGGACCGGTCCGGGGAGGCACCCAGGTGTGGCACCAACGAACCCAGGCGCACGGTTTGGGTGTGTCTTGCAGTTCGGCCCGGGTCCAAGACCTGCCCCCGTCGCTGCTGACCTCGACCCTCTCCACGGTCCGGCATCCGGCCCAGGCCAGACCCCGGACGATGTGAGAACCGGGACTCAAGGTCTCACCGTCGACGGGGGAGTCGATTTGGGACTTGACGCCCATGCGCGTCACCGGAGTCAAGACCGGTTCTCCCGTATTGGGATGGCGCCGGGCCGTGAAGTACCGTTTGGCCATGTAGAACCCCCGGAACGGCTCGGCCACCACGCGGATCCGTGTCAGCCACTTGACGTGGGTCATTCCGTACCAGCCAGGGACGATGGCCCGCGCCGGATGGCCGTGCTCCGGGG
>JAPOYZ010000380.1 GCA_026706325.1 Candidatus Aminicenantota bacterium | reverse complement strand
AACGGAACCAGATGGGGGGCACTCTGGGAGGTCCCCTGATCCTTCCCGGCCTGAACCGGGACCGGGACCGCGCCTGGTTCTTTCTCTCCTATTTGCACTACACCATCCGGGAGACACTCCCCTTGACGGCCGTGGTGCCCACGCCGGAAGAGCGTGAAGGGAGGTTCTCCAGCTCCATCCTGGATCCGTTGACCGGGAAACCGTTTCCCGGGAATCGGATACCGGCCCATCGAATCGACCCGGTGGCCCGCCAACTGCTCAGTTTCTATCCCCTTCCCAACACGGTGGGCCCGCTCAACTTCACGAGTCCCGATTCCAGGCGGCCGCACGACAATCGCCAACTCATCGCCCGCGTCGACCTGCGGACTTCCTCGTCCAGCAGTTGGGCATTCCGTTTCTCCGGTGATCGGCGGCCCTACTTCCGGGCAGGGGTTTTCAGCGTGTTCTCAACCCGGATGCCCCTCAAGACCTACAGCCAAGCCATCACCAACACCCGGAGGCTCTCCGCAGGTTCGGTCAACTATTTCGGCCTGCACTGGTACCGGCGACCCTACACGGCCGCGGTGGCCCGGCCCAAGACCGACGCCGTGCGGCGGTTGGGAATCCCTCAACTGCTGGAGACGGAGATCGACCGCGACGGCATTCCCCTGGTGTCGATCCAGGGATATACGGGCTTCGGGGACCTCCAGAGGATCGGACCCGTCAACATCGGCAACTGGCAGGTGAAGGACGATCTGACGCTTCAGCGCGGGCACCACTCGATCCAGATGGGGGTGGAGTTCCGCCAGAATTACAACTTATTCGGGCTGCAGGGACGGTCCCAAATCGATTTCTACGATCGCTACACCGGAAACGGGTTTGCCGACTTCCTGTTGGGTTACCCTTCCAGGACCCTGTTGGGAGGCGAGGAACGCCGGGGCAACTATCATCAGAACAGCATCTACAGCTACCTCCAGGACCGCTGGCGCATCACGCCCGATCTCTCTCTGACCCTGGGCCTCCGGCACGAGTGGAGATACCCGTGGCGGGATAAGCGGGGATTCATGGGCAACTTCGATCCCGTCTCAGGGGACCTGATCCCTCCTCTGCTGGACCTGGAGCTGGCGCCGTGGGAGACGGGCCGTTTCCTCCCCAATTATCCGCTGGTCGAATGGAGGCCCTGGGAGGGCCTGCTGCCCCGGCTGGCAATGGCTCTTCGGCTGGGACGGTCCTCGGTGCTCCATCTGGGACTCGGGCTCTATTCCAATGAGACCGATCTCTCGATGATTCAGGGAATGGGGAAGAACCCCCGGCCCGGATCCCGGCTTCTGATCTTCAACGGCCCGCTGGAGAGTCCCGGGTTGTCCCTCTCCGATCCCTTTCCCGCCCCGTTGGCCAGTTCAGCCGTTCCCCTCCTGACGGGGCACGAGACACCCACGGCGTTGCCCCGGACCCGCACCTGGGGACTGTCGCTGCAACACCGATGGACCCCCGAGCTGATACTGGACGTGGGCTACCAAAACTCGCGAACCGGCGGCCGGTTGGAAACGGTCTCCTTCAACGACGCGGCGCCCGGCAGCGGTGACCGGCAGTCCAGGCGCCCCTTTCCCGAGCTGCAGACGGTCCTGTTCACGGGAGCCTTCGCCGACGCCTGGTATCACAGCTCATTTCTCCAGTTGGAAAAGAGGCCGGGCCCCGACGGGCTCAGATTGCAGGGGGCATTTTCCTGGTCGAGCCTGATGGACACGGGGGGAGGGGACCAGGGGAACCAGAGCAACCTCCTGCTTCGGTCCATCAACCTGTCGCCGGAACTGAATCGAGGGGTGGCGAACTCCCAGATCAAAAAGCGTCTTCTCTTATCCGGCAGCTACGACCTCCCCTTCGGTCCCAGGAGGCAATTCGTGCGGACCGGATGGATCGGAAGAATCCTGGGCGGCTGGTCGCTCCATGGGATTTCCACCTTCCAGGACGGGCCCTGGTTCACCGTCTATCTGCCCGGCGATCCGCTCGACACCGGGTCGCAATACTCCCAGTGGCCCGATCGGATCCGTGAAGCCAATCTGCCATCGTCGCAGAGGCATCCCCAGCGCTGGTTCGACACCTCCGCCTTCGTCCGGCCGAAAGGGTTTCGCTACGGAAACGGGGGGCGCAACACCATCGAGGGTCCCGGGGTCATCAACCTGGACGTCTCCCTCCGCCGCGTCCTGCGGGTTCGGGACGAGGAGACTCTCGAGGTGAGGCTGGAGGCGTTCAACACTCTCAACCGGGCCAACTTCAACCCTCGGGCCCGGGACGGGATCACCCAGTTCGGAACCCCCGAATTCGGAGTCGTCGGCCGCGCCCTCGCCGGCCGCCAACTCCAGTTGGCGCTCAAATACTCGTTCTAGGAGGTGGGACTTTCCTGTCCCACCTCTTCAATACCGAACCGCAAACAGCAATTGGAGTGCTCCCAATTTGAGTCAGGCTTTTTTCTTCCGAGATTCCGCCCGGCTCCGGTCCATGGGGAAGCATTTGAGAGAGAATGGAGATCTGGGAAACAACTATCCCAAGGAGCTAAACCAATTCGATATTCACACGTCGTCCGACCATCGCCGCCGCCCGTTGGAGGCTGGAGAGCGTAATGTCGTCGTTCGGGTCGAGCAGGCGGTCCACCTGGGATCGGCTGGTCTTCAGCAGTCTGGCCATTTTGCTTTTGGAGAGATTCCTGCTCTTCATGGCGGCGGCTAGTTGCCACGCGACAACTTCCTTGATCGCCTGCGTTTGGGCTTCATCGAAGGTGCCTTCTTCTCTGAGAAAATCATCAAGGGTCGATCCCATGTGTTTCACGCTCATTGTTCCAACTCCATTCAGCGGCATTCCACCACGACACGAGTTGTACCATAAAAAGTGCATCCCCTACGGTCCGGACGAAGTACATTCCCACCGCATCACATTCGTGTAAACGGAGGCTCCGGCAATAAATCGCGCTAGCATGTGACCGGAACGGTACAGTGGCCCCAAAACGGAGGAAAAGGGTGTCGAAGGGGTCGCCCCGAATGCCCAACTTCGGTTCCGGATTCCGGCGGATTACGCTATGCTCTCCCTTCGCCTGAGCGGCCCCCTTTCGAGTCGTTTTCGAGGACTTTTCGAGCGATTCCGGAAACAACTGCCAAGGCTGGGATTTCGGGGATTGCAGGCGCCGTGATCCCGCTTCATGGGCTGCTTCGGAGACCAGCGAATCGTGGCCATCATCGAGATCAACAAGCACCCTTCGAACCGTGAGCTCCGCCAGTTCGCCGTCATCGGATTTCCCATCTTCTGTGCCGTCCTGGGAGCCTGGCGGGTGTACGGGTCCGGCGATTGGACCCTGGCGGGAGCCATCTGGTCGCTGGGTGTGACGGGCGCCATCGTCGGATGGCTGAGACCGGCCTGGGTGCGGCCCTTTTACGTGGGTTGGCTGTATGCCGTATTTCCCATCGGTTGGACCATCTCGCACCTGATCCTGGCCGTCATCTATTTCCTGATCCTCACTCCCATCGGACTCGTGGTACGCTGGTTCCGGCCCGATCCGCTGGGGTTGAAGCTGGACCGGAAACGGGACACCTATTGGGTTTCCCACGACCCCGGCCACGATCCGAAGCGTTACTTTCGTCAATTCTGAGGGAGGTTCCGGAAGCGTTCCATGACCGACGAAGGCTCGTCCGAGGTTGCGCGATTCCGCCAGGACGCCGAAGGGCCCCGGACCGGAATCGTCCGGGAATTCTGGGACTTCCTGCGCCACAACAAGAAGTGGTGGCTGACCCCAATCATCGTCGTGCTGTTGCTGTTGGGGGTTCTGATCGTGCTGTCGGGTTCGGCGGCGGCGCCATTCATCTACACTCTTTTCTAACGGGGCCGAGACCATGAACAACTATCCGAAGCTTCACAATGCCGGTTGGCCGGGAGTCGTGGGGAAGGGACCGGATGCCGAGGAGCCCTTCATCGATCTGGACACCATGCTGGACTGGACGGCGGCGGCCGAGGTGGACGGCGTCCGGTTCGACGGGGTGGACCTCTTCCTGAGCGCTCCCCACGTGGACATCGACTCCACCGACGACGACCTGAAGCGATTGGCCGAGAAGGTCCACGCGCTGGGTCTGGTCATAGGAAGCGTGGTGGCTCCCGTGTGGCCTCCCACCGGCGGCGGATCGGCCATGGGAGACGAGTCCGAACGGGGACGGTTCCTGAGCATGGTCGAGAAGGCCTGCGCCATTGCCCGGCGGCTCCGGGAGTTGGAAGTGCGTCCCTACGGCGTGGTCCGCATCGATTCCTCGGTGGATCCGGGCACCTGGGCGGCCGACCCGGAGGCAAACACCAGGCGCATCGCCGATACCTTCCGGGAAGCGTGCGCCCGGGCCGGGGACCAGGGCGAGCTCCTGGCGGCCGAGGGAGAAGTCTGCTGGGGCGGCATGCACAGTTGGAAGGAGATGCTGAAGCTCCTGGAACTGGTGGACCGGCCGGAGATTCTGGGCTTTCAGGCGGACATGGCTCACACGTTGCTCTATCTGCTGGGCGTCAACGCGGCGAGCGACGCCATCGTGCCGGCGGGTTTCGACTGGGACGACCAGGAGGCTTTCGAGGAAGCCTACCGGACCCTCACCGACAGCCTCCGACCCTGGACCATCGATTTCCACGTCGCCCAGAACGACGCCACGGTCAAGGGTTCCGGCTCCCACGACAAGACGGGCCGCCACTGCCTGCCCTCAGATCCCGGCGGGAAGCTGGACATCGTCCGGGCGGCCGGGCACTGGCTTCGGGACTCCGATGGGAAAGTCACGCAAACCTGCCGGCACATCTGTTGGGACGGCTGCATGTTCCCCAACCGGATCATGTCGGACCCTGGAACCTGGAACCAGATTCTCTCCAGCATGATCCAGGTTCGCGATGCCCACGGTTGGGAGGAGTGAGCCGGCATCTGGACTGAAATGGCTCGACACGAGTCGCTCCTCCCCTCCGCCGTAGAGGCCATCGGCCGGACTCCCCTGGTCGAACTCTCCCGGATCACCAGCGGCGTACCGGGCCGGATCCTGGCCAAGCTGGACCACCTCAATCCGGGTTTTTCCAAGAAGGACCGGATCGCGCGGCAGATCATCGAAGATGCCGAAGCCGGCGGCGAGATCCGCCCGGGACAGACGGTGATCGAGCTCACCAGCGGGAACACCGGGACCGGCCTGGCCATCGTCTGCGGCCTCAAGGGCTATCCCTTCGTGGCGGTCATGTCCAAGGGCAACTCGGGAGAGCGGGCGCGCATGATGAGGTCTCTGGGGGCGGAAGTGGTCCTGGTGAATCAGCTTCCCGATTCGG
>JAPOYZ010000014.1:1790-5332 GCA_026706325.1 Candidatus Aminicenantota bacterium | reverse complement strand
CGCTCCGGCGCTACCGTCTGGAAATCAGCCAGTTCGAACCGCTGACGGCGGAAGAAGAACAGGTGCTGATCCGCCGCTACCAGCAGGAAGGCGATCAGGAGGCGGCCTATCGCCTGGTCACCTCCAACCTGAACCTGGTGGTCAAGATCGCCTTCATCTACCGTCGTGTCTACAACAACGTCATGGACCTGATCCAGGAAGGGAACATCGGCCTGATCCAAGCTCTGGGCCGATTCGATCCCGACCGGGGGACCCGGCTGCCCACCTACGCCTCCTGGTGGATCAAGGCCTACATCATCAAGTTCATCATGGACAACTTCCGGATCGTCCGGATCGGAACCACCAACCAGCGGCGCAAGCTCCTCTTCAACCTGCGCAAAGAGAAGGAGAAGTTACGGCTTCAGGGAATCGAGCCGACGTCGTCGCTGATCGCCAAGAAACTCGATGTGCCCGTCAAGGAGGTCCGGGAAGTGCAGCACGCCATCGAGTCTTCCGACCTGAGCCTGGACAACTATATCGATCCCAACCGGACCATCCGGCATGCGGACACGCTTGAAGCCACCGGGGAACTGGTGGAGGAGACGCTGGCCCGGGGCGAGTTGAAACGGCTGTTCGCCCACAAGTTTCGAGAGTTCGCCGAAACCCTGAACGAACGGGAGCAGGCCATCCTGAACGAGCGCCTCATTGCCGAGGAGCCCAAGACCCTGCAACAGTTGGGGACGCGGTTCGGTGTGAGCCGGGAGGCGATCCGCCTCAATCAGATCACGTTGACCAAGAAGATCAAGGCCTACATGCAGGAGGCCCTGAAGGACGTCACCGACGTGGAGTTCGCCCTCATTTCGTAGGGACGCCGCTTGAGGGTGCCCTCTTTTCTTCTTTCCCCTCTCAGACAATGAGCATGGCGTCGCCGTAGCTGTAGAAACGGTAACCGCGGTCGACGGCCTCACGGTAGCTTTCTTTCAGCAGGCGGTATCCGGCGAACGCCGATACCAGGAGCAGCAGTGATGTCCGGGGGAGGTGAAAGTTGGTGATGAGACCGTCGATGCCCTGGAATTCGAAACCCGGCTTGACGAAGAGGTCGGTCCATCCCCGGTCCTCCACCACGTCGCCGTGGCGCAGCCAGACCTGCTCCAAGACCCGTGTCGACGTGGTCCCCACCGCGATGACGCGTCCCCCCGCCTTGCGGTGGCGCCGAATCCTCCGCGCCGATTCCGCCGACACCTCGTAGTATTCCGAGTGCATGCGGTGGTCCTCGACTCGATCCGCCACGACAGGTTGGAACGTGCCGTAACCAACGTGCAACGTGATCTTGCAGTGGTTCAGGCGGGAGAGGAGCGCCTCGGTGAAGTGGAGTCCTGCCGTCGGGGCCGCCGCCGAGCCCGGCCGGGCGGCGTACACCGTCTGATAGGCCTCACGGTCCCGGGAATCGACTTCCCGCCGAATGTAGGGCGGGAGGGGCGCGCGTCCCACTTGCTCCAGGACCTCCTGCAGATTCCCGGCGGGTATGAGGCGGACCTGGCGGACGGCGGAACCGGGATCATCCAACACACGAATCGACAGCAATTCGGGATGTACGGTGAGCAGGTCGCCGGCGCGAGCCCGGCGGCCCGGCTTGAGCAGGGTCCGCCAGACATGACCCTCGAGCGCATCCAGCAACAACACCTCGATTCGCCCTCCCGTCTCCTTGACGGCCGCCAGCCGGGCGGGCAGCACTCGGGAGTCGTTCAACACCAGGAGGTCCCGCTCCGACACGAGACCGGGGAGATCGGCGAACCGGGCGTGTTCCCGGGTGGCGGTCTTCCGGCGGAGCACCATCAACCTCGAGCCGTCGCGGGGAGACTGGGGGCGTTGGGCGATGAGGCGCCGCGGCAGTTCGTAGTCGAATTCGTCCAGTTTCAAATCGCGTTTCATTTTAATCCAGCGCGCCGCGCCGAAAAGGGTTCCCAAAAGGGGTGACCCTGCGCTGCGGCGGATTGTGCGAGAATGGCGCGTCCATGTCGTTCAGAGCCCCGAGGCCGGTGGTTTCGCTGTCCGGCGGTCACTTCCTCATCGACTGCTACTCCAGCATGTTCGGGGCGTTCCTGCCCTTCCTCCACCAGCAACTGGACCTGTCGCTGGCCGAAGCCGGGATTCTGGGAGGCGTCCTGAGTTTTTCCAGCGCGTTCATGCAGCCCGTGTACGGCTACCTGGCCGACCGGCTGCGGAAACCCGTCTTCACCGCGCTGGGACCCGGACTGGCGGGAATCTTCATCTCCGCCCTGGGCCTGGCTCCCAATTTCTGGGCGCTGTTGGTCATGGTCATCCTGGGCGGCGCCGGGATCTCGGCGTTTCACCCCCAGGCGGCGTCCATGGTCTCGGAGTCCTCCGGCCGCAGAAAGGGCTTCCACATGTCGGTTTTCGTCACCACCGGCATGCTCGGCTTCGCCCTGGGTCCGGTCTACATCACCACCGTGATTGCCCTTGTGGGCCTGGGATCCAGCCTTTGGGCCGGCGTTCCGGGGGTCGCCATGAGCCTGTATCTCATCCGTTACGGTCCAACCCCGTCCCGGGTGGCCGCGCTCCACCACAGGACTCTTCTTTCGCGGCTTCTGGAGCAGCGAAAGCCGCTTCTGATCCTCTACCTGCTCGTGGTCATCCGGGGAACCATCCAGGTCATCTTCGTCGCGTTTCTTCCCTTGTATCTGACGCTGCACGGATACGGCGAGTCGCGGGCCGCCCTGGTTCTGAGCCTGTTTCTGCTGGCCGGCGGCAGCGCGGGTTTCCTGGGGGGCCTCATGAGCGACCGCTTCGGTGGAAAGAGCATCCTCGCCCTTTCCATGTTCGGCTGCCTGCCGTTGCTCTTGGCGTTTCTCTGGTCACAGGGACCGATTTCCATCGTGCTGTGCATTTTGGGAGGCGGCGTCCTGCTCTCCACCTCTCCCGTCAACGTGGTGATGGCCCAACAGATCGTGCCGGAGGCCACTTCCACGATCTCGGCGCTGCTCATGGGGTTCGCCTGGGGCGTGGGCGGATTGCTCCTGCCGGTGGTTGGATTCGTCAGTCAGACGGTCGGCCTTCAAATGTCCATGACGGTCATCGTCCTCCTTGCCCTGCCGGGGTTCGTTCTGGCCTTGAAACTTCCGCCGGGACTGGGACGAGGCGGACTTAACAGCCCGTGGTAAAAGTCGTCACGGCATTCGACCGCCCCTGCATCCCGGCGGACGGCGTTGCGATTCGGGCACATACTCCCTGTATGCACCCGAATCGCGCCTTGTCCGGCGGGCGCAGGAACGGTCTCGGTGCTCGCGGGACTTTCACCACGGACTGTTAAGGCACCGCCACGGTTGGCGCATGAATAAAATGCGGCAGGGGCCACCCACAAAACTGCGGCGAGGCTATTTACACGATTTCGGGGGTTGGTTTACAATCTGCTGGCCGCATGTTGACCACCGCTGACGCCGAGACGATTCAGCAAGCTGCCGACAAGATCCTCGGCAACATCATCGACAGTTGGTACGACAACGTCGCCAGCTTCTACATCACCAGAGAGCAGGTGGCGAACC
>JAPOYZ010000014.1:0-1780 GCA_026706325.1 Candidatus Aminicenantota bacterium | reverse complement strand
TGTCACCACGGACTGTCAGCTTGTTCAGAAGCCGACGGTCCGGTTTCCGGGCAGCCGGACGTGGCCGCCGATGAGGCGGTTTCCGCTCTTCTTGCTCTTCAGGTAGAAGAAACCCTCGATGGTCTGGCCGGGAGCCACGTGGACCGCCTGGATCTCGTACCGTTCCAACAGTTCCCGGAGTTCCTTCACCTTTCCCACGTGGATGATCCCCGGGCCACCACCGCCGCCGATCGTGGTCCGCCTCTCTCCGTAAGGACGCTGGCGGGGATTGAAGACGGGTCCGCCGGCCGAGGTCGTCAGGCTGACGCCCGGGCCGCCGCCTCCGCTCTGGTAGTACTTGACCATCTTGGGAGTGAGCTCGGCAGAGCTGACGCGTTTGATGGTCTTTCCCTTGGGTTCGTGCACGGTCATCCGCGCCGGGTCCAGCGAGTACACATCGGCGGACGAAGAGTTGCGGACCTGAACCCGGACCACGGCAAAACCCTCATGGAAGACCTGGTAGGGGAAGTCGTCCGGAAGATCCCGCCGGACCAGGGAGGCAGCCGAAATGAAGATCCCTTTCTCGATCTCCACTTCGTCCGCTTGGACGGTCCCGGGCAGCAGAAAAAGGGCGGCGGCGAACATCGGGCCCACGGACAGTGATTTTCTCATGGCATTTATTCCTCCACCGTCAACCGGGCGCAGCGTATGTGGGTGATGCAGGCTTGGGTGCACCACCAGCTTGCCAGGAGGTCTCCTCCCGGCAGACGAACCAAATTGGGCTTGCCGAAGGCGATGTTGTCATGACTGGCCGGGTACTCCGGCTTGTGGTCGACGCCCAGAAACTCCTGGCCGACGGCGTCCCAGACCATGACCTGGTGATCCAGGTCCCAGCTCCGGCCTCCGTCTTCGCTCAGGGTCACCAGGACACCCGGCTTCATTCTCTCCCGAATCGAATAGGCCGCGGCCAGGACCCCCTCTCCCAGATCCGCGGCCCAACTGGTCTGGGCCGGGATGGTGGTGGGCCGGGGCGTCTCCCAGCGGGTTCCCGTCGTGTCGGAGCGGACGAAATGGAGGGGAAAGTTCTCCTGCCCGCCGATGCTCTGGGTCCATTGCAAGGCGCAGATGCGGCCGTTCAACATGCGGCTGTAGCGGCTGTGAGAATACATCCGGGACGGGTCGCAAGCACTGGGGAACTCCACCTCCTCGACCCAGGTCGACCCGCCGTCCCGGGAGAACAGGTAAGAGCCCCTGATGTGCAGAGGAGAAGTGTCGTCCCACGATTTCCAGCGCTCCAACGCCAGGAAAAGGGAACCGTCATTGAGTTCGATCACATTGGACGGAGCGTCCGCCACTCCCTCGCCCCCTACTGGGATCACCTGGGGAGGGGACCAGGTTCGACCCAGGTCCGAGGACCGGAACAGCACCAGCTCGAAGGGTTTCAGGCCTCCTGTCCCGGGATTGAACCGGAACAATTGATCCCGCGTGGCTCGAAACCGGTGGGCCACCAGGAGCAGGGTCCCGTCCCGGAGCAGCGTCCCATGGGGAGCGCTGTAGGAATGGGGAGCGCTCTCCTGTTGCGGGTCCCAGAGGTCCCCCTCCTCGACCCAGGTTTCGCCGCCATCCCGGGAGCGGAGCACGGCCAACCTTCCGTCCAGGGAGTAGAACGCCTGGCCCAAGCGGTAGAAACAGAGCAGTTCCCGTTCCGAGATGGGGACCACGTTGGGGAGATAGGCGCAGACGGCCTGGTGTCCAGGGTGAGGATTGCGGTAGAGAATGGATTCGGAAACGCTTCTCAGCC